>JAYQWI020000667.1:0-11160 GCA_035871815.2 Candidatus Parabeggiatoa communis | reverse complement strand
GTCACTTTTTCAACAACCCCATTCACAATTTGAAATCCTAAACCTGAAAATAACTCGTCGTAAAAAAAGAATTTTTTGTCTTTACAAACCAAAGCCGTTGTCTTGATTCTCAGCATTATTCTGTTCTCTTTGGTATGATATTAATTTAATTGATGGCGGTAATATACTTGAGCTAACAGCCAACAGGCAACAGCCAACAGCTTTCAGCCGTTGTCTAACAGCTCAAGTCACCTAAAGGTGACTAACCAAATATACTGTCCACCGAACGAGGCAAAAGTTTTGCACGCAAAACTTTTGCCTCGTTCACAATTTGCGCGCCTTTTTGAAAAATCGAAGAGGTTAGTCACCTTTAGGTGACTTGAGCTTTCTGACAACTGCTTTAGCTGTTGGCTGTGAAATTAAAATCGACCTTATGACGATGCTAAGTATATCTCTCTCGCATTTTATCCCGTTAATGCGACATGTATTTTTCCAAAAGGTAAAAACGCTTGTGTAGAGAGGGATGGTGGGCAAGCGGGCGATTGGCTATGAGGAATGAACGAAAATATTGGCGACAGCGATCCCACCCTACGAGACTTCAGGGAACCAAAATCAATAAGCCTCAATTCGTTTTAAACACTTTGAAATCAAAAGCCTAGAGCAAGGCTATTTAGTTCTATTTAGAAAAATTTGGCCAAGGTAAATCATCCGCCTCCACTGTAATCTCGGTAAGAGGGGTAAATTGATTATTCACAATATGCTCAACCATTCTATCAGGTAATCTAATGCTATGCTTTTCTACCTCGTGAGCAAGAGTATTATGCCAAAGCCAAACGTTATCTGACCGCCAACACCCAGGATCACCCCGATTTTCATTGCATAACTGACAATAAGTGGGTAGTGCAGCACTACATAATACGATAGGGGCAGAACTTAAATATTTGATTAGGCCTCCTTTCTTTGGAAAATTCCAATTGGGATCGGTTAAGTGTTCTCTAGTTGGCACTTTCCAAACTGACTTTAGACTCGCTCCAAAGACCAAACCAATTGTATGGCCAATTATTAAAGACTTCTTTTTTTAGTGACATTGTATAGGCTCCTTTGGTATATGAGCTTAAAAACTATCCAAAGCATTATCACCTTCATATTTAAATTCAATATTAAATTGACCATTCGGTTCTAATTGAAATATTGCTTGATTCTAAGGTTCACCACTAATTATGGAGAAAATATGTCGCATATTTTTTAAACGCATAATAAATGTCATAAGAACACTTAAATGAATAGATATCAGTGTCATTTTTTCTGACATTTCCCTTCAGTTTCGCATAATCATCTCCTAATTCAACCTCAATCCAAGCCTTTACCCATTCTTCCTCTATTGCATTAACCATTTCATTTGCAATTAAGTGGTAAGTACTGAAGCATAAATTTTCAGGTATTTTAATAGAAGCAATGTTTATTTGTAATTAGAGACGCGAAGCATCGCGTCTCTACAATTCGCGTTTACTCATGAATCTGTCGCTGTGTTTTTAAACTGATGTACTTTAATTTATAAAGACTCCAAACGTTCCAACTAAAGTTGGAACGTAAAACCGCAAACTAAAGTTGGAACGTAAAATAGCAAACTAAAATTCGTTTATTTCATAATTCGTTGTACTAGACGTTATGCTCCTTTACAACAACGGCAAAATCGTGTTTTCAATATCTTGCCGTTTGAACTCGCCCAAATGTCGCAAAACAATTTTACCTTGACGATCAATGATCGCTGTAAAGGGTAAAACAGCACGATCATTACCAAAATCAACAGCGATAGCAATCCCGTCTTGCTTACCGACTAAAATGGGGTAATTGATATTGATTTCATTGACAAACTCTTCCACCGCTTCCCAATTGTCGATGGCAATCCCGACAAATTGCAATCCTTGTTTTGCATACTGGTTTTGCAAGTCAATAAACAGGGGGATTTCTCGGATACAAGGTGGACACCATGTTGCCCAGAAGTTAATCACAATCACTTTGCCATCCCATTCTGACACGCTACGCTGATGTTTTTGCAAATCGGGCAAACTGAATATTGGGCGATAGATCCGTTTAGCCTCTGCTTGCGGTGAAGGGCAGCCGGTGAGGCTGACTAGACTCATCATTATCAAGCCCATTAACCAAATCAAGTGAGCGGGTTTTCTCATTGTGCTATAACCTTTGTTAGATGTTGGTGAAATTCATCAGCGTTCATAAATCCGACAATACGATAAGCCGCTTGTTCTTGCCCTTGTGTATCAAAAAACAATATCGCTGGCGGCCCATAAATTCCAAAGCGTTTATATAAGGCTTTATCTTGTTCATCGTTGGGTGTGACATCGGCCTTTAATAAGACAAAATTGTTCAAGACACTTTGCACCTTGGGATCGGAAAACGTAAACTCTTCCATTTCTTGACAAGAGATGCACCAGTCGGCATAGAAATCAAGCATCACCGGTTTCTGCTTTGCCGCAGCCAGTTCACGTTCTAATCCACTTACCCCTTTAATCTGTTTAAATTCAGCCACTTGTACAGTATCATCGGTATTTTGAGAACCGATTATCAAATGCTGCAACGGTTGCAAAGGATTCACACTACCACTGGCGGCACCAATCATGAGCAAAATCCCATAGACGAAAAAGAGCAATCCTAAACCTTTCCACAGTTTCCGCCAACCTGAAACACCGGCCTGAAGGTGATCCAAAGCACTCATGTACACTGCCGATACGATTAACAAACTGGCCCATAATATCATTGTGATTTCACCCGGTATGACGCGCTCAATCATCCAAATCGCAACGGCCAATAGCATGACACCGAAAACGGCCTTGATCGTTTCCATCCAGTTATCGGCTTTAGGCAACAAATGCCCTGCGGATGTGCCAATGATAATCAATGGGATACCCATGCCTAAGCTCATCACAAATAAGGCGAGAAAACCGAGTACGGCATCACCGGTTTGACTGATATAAATCAATGCGCCTACCAAGGGCGCGGCAACGCAAGGGCCGACAATAAGAGCCGATAACACACCCATGATGGCGACACCGATTAGCGTTCCGCCTTGTTGACGATTGCTCAACAGCGTCACTTTGGTTTGTAAAGCCGTCGGCATTTGCAATTCGTAAAAACCAAACATGGATAAAGACAACATAACAAAAACTAACGCAAAACTGCCTAAAACCCAAGGATTTTGGAATGCGGCTGATAAATTTTCACCCAATAATCCCGTCAACGCGCCGACAATCGCGTAGGTAAACGCCATCGCCAGTACATAAACCAAAGACATGAAAAAAGCTTTAGAAGTGGTAAGTTGCTCTCCTTGTCCAACAATGATACCGGATAAAATGGGAATCATGGGAAAGACACAAGGTGTTAAAGACAACAATAATCCCAAGCCAAAAAAGATAATCAGGGTATACCAAAGATCAGCATTGGCTAACAGATTAGCCAGACGATCTTGTTCTGAAATCATCTGTGTATTGCTTTGTTGCCTTTTACCCAAGGTGATCTCTACGATTTTGGTTTCTGGCGGATAACATAAACCCGCCAGCGCACAACCTTGATATTTCACACTCAAAGAAATCGTTTTGAACTTGGTTTGAATAGGCAACTTGATCTCAAGCTGAGCTTGTTGATAAATCTGTACATCGCCAAACAGCGGATCAGTTTTCAGCAAAGACAGCGGCCACTGTGGCGAACCTAATTCCCCCTCACTTTCTAAAGAAAAGGCTAATTTATCGCGATATAAATAATACCCCTCAGCAATTTGCCAGCGCAGTAAGACATAATCGGGAACAGGAAATTCAGCGGAAAAGACAAACGCCTCTTCGGCCTTGAGAAAGGTGGTTTCAGTTTGCCCTTTGTCAAATGAGGATTGAGAAGATTTTATTGTCGCCCACCCATCTTGAGATGAATTGGGAGATTCGGGAGAGGTTGTCGCTGTTTTTGGCGTAGCCAACCAACCACTTGATTTTTCATCCGCCATGTCAAAAGTGGCTATCTGCTCCGAGGCAACTTCCCCTAACACATTGACATCAATGACTTTTTCGATAGGCGGATAACACAACCTCTCCTCAGCGCAGCCTTGATAACCTACTTCTAATGTCAACGTTTCCAAGCCTTGCGTATCTTGAATCGGTAACGTGATAGCCATCGATTCTTCATAAACCTCAACACGCCCATATTTGATATCCTCTTTAAAAGTGCCCTGCGGAAATTGAGGATCACCCAGTATCCCACCGCCCTTCAAAGCAACAACAAACTGATCACGATAGAGATAATACCCTTCAGCAATTTCCCAACGCGCTACTAATAAAGTAGGACTTTCCCAATCCACTGAAAATTGAAAAGCCGCATCTGCTGGTAATACTTCAAAAGGCCCCAGCGATGTCTCCTGCTCAAAACCAGGGAAAACAGTCGTCTCTTGTTCAACAGGCGAAAAGAGCCCGGCCTCTTGTTCAAGCTGAAAAAATTGACTCGCCCCCTTTTCACTGATTTCATCAGTCGCATTAACAAAAGCATGGCAAGCCAATAATCCTAAACTCAATAAAAACAACCCTTTATTCATTATTTAAGTCTCGATGTCGTTGCACACAATCTGCAAACTAAAGTTTACACTCCAGTAACTGTGTTCAGAAAAATAATTTAATTTGAATTAGGGCGTGTTCGCCCTAACCTACGTGTTCGCCCTTTTGCCGTAATTATCTGAATATCGATATTACTGACTAACGACATTATCCAACCAAGCCAAATAACTTGGCAAACCCGTTTCTATTGGCAAAACAATCAATTCGGGTACGTCATAAGGATGCTGTTTTAGCAGCGTTTTTTCAATTGCGGCATAATGCTCACTGCGCGTTTTGATCAATAATAAGATCTCAGCATCGCTAATCACTTTGCCTTCCCACTCATAGACAGACTGAATTTGAGGTATTATATTAACGCAAGCGGCTAAATGATTTTCCACCAAAGTATGCGCCAACTTACTGGCAACCTCTGGATTAGGACAAGTCGTTATAAGTAATTGATAATCAGCGTCCTTTTTCATCTGTTCTCCAGTGTGAATTGTGAATAACTAATAGTATAATACTATACCATCACAAATTGAGCTTATTCAAATGGGGAATCGGGCCCTTTCCCAATGCCCTAAAGCGCAACTGATGACAATGTTGAGTATACAATCCTACTGATAGAAAAGAGCTATATTGTAATGAATTTATTCCAAATCTTGCTAGTGCTATTTATTTTTGTGCCTATTTTTGAAATCTATCTATTCATCACTGTAGGTAGTTTTCTTGGGGCATTACCCACGATTTTTCTGGTGATTTTCACGGCCATTTTAGGGGCCTACTTATTACGCCGCCAAGGCTTAGCCACGATCCAAAAAGCGCAAGCCACTATGGAACAAGGACAAATCCCGGCAACGGCTTTATTTGAAGGCATTTTACTGTTAATAGGTGGCGCTTTGTTACTCACGCCTGGATTTTTTACCGACACCATCGGATTTATGTGCTTAATTCCCAAAGTACGTCAATTACTGTTCCATTGGTTACGTCAACGCACTCAAGTTGTCCACCCCGGCTCGCCACACGACTATTCAAAAGGGCCCAAAACCATAAATGGGGAATATCGGCGGGAAGATTGAAAAATACCCCCCCTTCCAAAGGCTAAACCAATTGATGATAATTAATCATTGAGACTGGTGGGCAACAGCCCACCCTACAATAAATCCCCACAACCGCCTAGACAGACTTATACATTGAGTTTCTTGGGAGTACAAACTCTTCTCGAAGCTCGAACAACTTTAGTTTGTGAATTTCAGAAGGGAAATAATAACTGATAACTGATAACTGATAACTGATAACTGATAACTGAAATGAGATAACTGAAATGAATAATACTTGGAAAATTATGATCGTCGATGATGATGTTGCGATTCACGACATCACTGAAATAACTTTGCTAAACTTTTCTTACCTTGGTAAACAGATCGAGTTTATTCACGCTTTTTCTGGGCAAGAAGCTAAAAAGCTGATAGCAACCCATCCTGATATTGCCGTTATTCTGCTGGATGTGGTTATGGAACACCAACAGGCTGGCCTTGATGTGGTCAAATATATTCGTAATGAATTGCGAAATCCTCTTATTAGGATTATCCTCCAGACAGCACAATACGAACATGCCCCGGAACGAGAAGTGATCTTGGAGTATGATGTCAATGATTACAAAGAAAAACGGGACATTTCGACTAAAAAGCTCTTTACCAGCCTCGTCACGGCATTGAGAACCTATCAAGACATGATGACGATCAATCGGAATAGGCTAGGCCTTCAAAAACTGATTGAATCGGCCCCTTCTATTTTTGGTTCTCAGTCCATTGATAAATTTCTTTCTGGCATACTGGAACAACTGTTGTCCATTCTGAACCTAAACAGCAATGCTTTTTACTGTCATCGTGATGGTTTAACTCAACAATCCGATAATCACGATCTCATTGGCAATTACATTATTGCAGCTGGCACCGGCTTGTACGAAAACAAAGTCGGGCAATATATCACAGGGGTGGTTGAAGAACCTATCCTAAACAAACTGCGCTTATTTACCCAAAATGATCAGGCTTTGTGTTTTGATGATGAATGCATTATTAATCTCAAACGTAGCGATCATTACGACAGCCTGATTTACCTCAATGGCACAACCCATCTGGATGAGGTTGACAAACAGCTCATCGAAACCTTTTGCGCCAATGTCGCCATTGCCTACGACAACCTGTTTTTAAATCAAAACATTGTGATTATGGAGAAAAAACTGGTTGAACTGCTTAATTCTGCCGTAGAATCGAATAGCATTGAAAACAAGGAACACCTGGCTTTGATTACAGAATACCTGTCTATGCTGTCGAAAAAATATGGTGTCACAGACGAAATCCCAAGGGAGAAGTGATAACGAGTAAGTACTGAACCATAAATTTTCAGGTATTTAAAAAAATTTAAAAAAAAAGAAAGGGGGCAACCACAAGGGATTGCCCCTACACAATGTCATGTAGGGGCAATCCTTTGCCCTAGCCCTTTTTTGTAAAATACCTGTTTATTTATGCTTCAGTACTGACTACATTTTACTCCATTTCAAATTGTCGATTTGTTTCTTCAATTCTAAATTCTTGGTTTCTAATTCAATGTTTTTTGCTTCAAGTTGTTTTTGTAAATGACTGATTTGTAATTGCGTATTGATCCGTACTAAGACTTCTTCATGCTGAAAAGGCTTAGTGATGTAATCCACTGCGCCTAATTTAAACCCTTTGATTTTATCGACAGGATCCGTTAAGGCTGTCATAAAAATAATCGGAACGTCTTGAGTTTGGGAATCGGCTTTCATTCGCTGACAGGTTTCAAAACCATCTATGCCGGGCATCATCACATCTAACAGAATTAAATGTGGTTTTTCATGTTGAATCATTTGTAAAGCTTGTTCACCATTTTCGGCGAGTGAGACTTTAAAGTTATTTTTCGTTAAAAAATGGGACAAGATACGTGCATTGAAATCGGTATCTTCGACGACTAAGATAGTTGGTGAGCTTGGCATCCTCATGCTTAAAATTTTCTGACAGCGTTGCAAATAAACACCGGCCGCTTCATCGCTGTCGTTGAGTTGTACAATGTTTTCAAAAAAGGCTTGTGCTTCTTGGTAGGCATCATCATGATACAGTACAAAACCTTCTTCAAACTCATTGCGACTTTGCTCTTTCAAAGCAAGCATTTCAGGCGGATCGGCATCATAAATTTCGTAAACCGTGACGACTTCCGATTTGCCTTTGACTTTGACGGCATCAATCACGCGAACATGATATTCTAAGGGATCGGCTAGTTTCCGATAAGTGTGTTCTGTAATTAACAAAGCTGTGCCGTAGGTTTTTGTCAACCCTTCAACACGAGAAGCTAAATTAACGGCATCGGCAATCACGGTGCCATCCATCCGATTTTGTCCTCCCACGGTACCTAGCATCAAATGCCCGGTATTGATGCCAATGCCTATTCGCATGGGTTTGAAACCGCTACGTTGTAGCTGTTTATTATATTGTGTGAGCCTTTTGAGCATGGCAATGCCACCACGCACTGCATCATCGGCGCTGGTTGGAAAGAGGGCCATGATGGCATCGCCAATATATTTGTCAATAATCCCATGATGTTCAATAATTATGGGTTCCATTTGACCTAAGTAGGCGTTGATAAATTCAAAAATCTCCTTGGGTGCCATCTTTTCTGAGATAGAGGTAAATTCCCGAATGTCGCAAAACAAGATGCTCACTTCTTTTTCTACTTGGTCGCCTAAATTGACATCCAAAATGCTTTTTTTGTCTAACAGGCTGAGAAATTCACGCGGTACAAAGCGTTCATAAGCTTGATTGAGTTGGAAGAGTTCTTGGGTAAACCTTTCTCGCGCTTCCATAGCTTGTTTCCGTTCGGTGATATCTTGGAAGACAGTAATGGCAAAAACAATCTGGCCTTGTTCATCAAAAATGGGGGTACTCCAAGCTTCAACGGGGATGATTTTATCAGCTTGATGGATTTCGAGATCATCGGCTGTCGTACTTTCGCCTACCAGGGCTCGCACAATCGGCAGTTTGTTAAAGGGATACAGTTGATTGGTTTCGGCCATGTAAATTTGATAAACCTCTGCAAATTGCTCAACCGTCACATTTTCTACGACCCCTTTTCCAAAAATATGTTGGGCTCTTTGATTGATATAGTGAGGTTGACCTTGAGCATCCAGTACAGCTACGCCAACCGGAACGGCTTCTAGGAATTGTCTGAGCCTTTCTTCACTTTCTTTGGCAAGGTGTAAAGCTTCTGCTTTCAGTTGCTGGATGTGAAGATGGGTTTTAATACGGGCGATCAGTTCATCTTTGGAAACGGGTTTCGTTAGGTAATCATTAGCACCGCTTTCTAATCCAACCACTAAGTCGGCAACTTGATTTTTGGCTGTCAACAGTATGATGGGCAGTTCATCAGCTTGCCACGTTTCCCGAATTGTTCGTGTGACATCATAGCCTGTTTTATGCGGCATCATAATATCCAGTAAAATCAGATCAGGCTTTTGCCCGTTTTCGATAAGCGATAAAGCGTCTACCCCTGAAGCGGCTTGATAAAGGGTATAGTTTTGTAGTGAAAGAAAGTTGACCAGAACTTGCCGGTTGACGGCTTCATCATCGACAATCAAGATGCTGTACTCGCCTTGCGGTAGCGTGAGTTTTGAAGCCGTTTTTGCGGTTTCCGCCTCTGATGAAATATCGGTAGGGCTATCGTTTTCCGGTATGGGAACCGCTGCGATAATTTCCCTTTTTGAAGGCTGACAGGCAGAAGTCGATTCTTTAGCGCCTAAGGATGGCAGGCTCAATAGAGCCGATTTTGTTGCTTTAACTTGACTCTCTTCGACTGGCGTATCAGAAATCGGTAAGGTAAAAATAAATTGTGAGCCCATTCCGATTTGTGATTGAACATGCATTTCACCGCCATGCAGTTTGACGAGCTGTTGAGTGACTGCTAATCCTAAACCGGTGCCGCCATAGACTCGCGATGTGGAACCATCTGCCTGTTCAAAGGCTTCAAAGATGCGGTCAAGTTTTTCTTCGGCAATACCGATGCCTTTGTCGGAAGCGGTGATAGCGAGCTTCGAATTGTGAGACGGTTCTTAATCCGTTTCTTTGCTTTCCTCTAGGGTGAGCCCGCTTATCATTTCGGCTGATATGGTGATCGTGCCGCTGTCAGTAAACTTAATCGCGTTACCGACTAGATTATATAGAATCTGTTCGATACGATTTTCATCAGCATTAATAGGCTGTAAATCGGCCGGAATGGTATTGATAAGTTCCACTGGTTTGTGGCCGATGAGAGGTTGGCTGAGTGCTAAAACGAGATCTGCAATTGTCCGCATATCAATCGTTTGGAGTTGTAAATCAAATTCTTTCTTTTTTAATTTAGAATAATCAAGGATATCATTGACGAGGTTAGTGAGACGTCGTCCACTGGAGACTATCATGGCCAGATTGGACTGGAGTTGTTGGGTAACGGGCCCTGCTGCGCCATCAATCAGGGATTCTGCAATGCCGATGATACCATTCAGCGGTGTCCGCAATTCATGGGAGGTGTTGGCTAAAAATTCATCTTTGAGTCTATCGGCTTCTTTTAATTGGGCTGCAATTTCCTTTTCACGTTCTAATTCTAGTTGCTTTTCTCTGAGTTTACGTTTTTGGGCCCGGATATAACTCACCATGATCGCTAAAATCGTTATGACGTATAACGTATAGGCCCACCATGTTTTCCAAGGGGGGGGTAGAATGGTGATTTCGATAGCCACGCCTTTTTCATTCCAAACGTCGTCGTTATTGCTGCCTTTGACGCGAAAAGTATAGCTACCGTGGGAAACACTGGTGTAGTAAGCACTACGACGGGTGCCGACTTCATTCCAATCCGTTTCTAGGCCTTCAAGTCGATAGGCATATTGATTTTTGCTCGGTTCTAAAAAATTTAAGGCGGCAAATTCAAAAGAAAAAAACGATTGTTTATAAGACAGCGTGAGCTTTTGAGTCATGCTGATGTGTTGTTGTAGGGGCGAACTCTCGCCTATGTTGAGAGACTGATTAAAAATTTTAAAATCGGTTACGACGACAGGTGGAATATAGGGGTTATCTTCGACATTTTCCGGATAAAAGGCATTAAACCCGTTAATGCCGCCAAAAAATAATTCACCACGAGGGTTTTTATGGTAAGCGGCCCGAAATTCATTGCTTTGTAGTCCATCTAGTACGTCATAATTTCTAAAGGTGTTGGTTTGAGGATTGAATTTGGATAAACCTTTATTGGTACTGAGCCAAAGATTGCCCTGCTTATCTTCCAAAATGCCATAAACCACGTCATTGGCGAGCCCATCTGTTTCGCGGTAATGGGTGAACGTTTCTGTTTTTCGGTGAAATTGGTTCAACCCACCACCGAGTGTGGCGATCCATAATCGGCCTTTTTGATCTTCATAAATGGCAGAGACTTCGTTATAACTGAGCGTCTCATTATTTTGTGGTTCGTACATATAACGTATAAATTTGTTTTTTTGGCGATCAAACTGATTCAAGCCGCCAGCCTCAGTACCGATCCAGAGCATGCCTTG
>JAYQWI020000666.1:0-9449 GCA_035871815.2 Candidatus Parabeggiatoa communis | reverse complement strand
GGATCGTAAACGATATGATCTTCTGGACATTCGTTGGCCATAAACTGGATGGTGTCCATTTCAGAAAGGATCATGCGATCCCATTTCCCGCTTTCAAAATCCACTTTTGGCAGCAAGGCTGCTTGTACATAGATGGTGTTTGTCCCATCATTCATCATTGTTGATATGTTTTGTGGAGAGAGGTTGATGTCAAATTCTATTTTGGAACGGGGGGCGGGATCGGCTGCTCCTATGCGCGTATCGGCTTGTGCTGTTGTCTTCAAAGCGGGAATATTGTAAAGGCCTACGATTTCGATTGAACTGACATCCAATTTCAATTTCTTCAGGGATTTGGGAGTCGGTATTTGTTCAGAAGGGGAGAGCTGTTGACTGTAGACTAATAACAGCACTTTATCTGTATTACCGGCTACCATGTGGGAGACGACGAAAGTCATTCTGACAACATTGGTTTCAAATGGGGGCATGACGACGGCTATGGTGTCCGGTAAAAAGTGAAATTCGCCGCTTTTGCCGATGTCGTTAGGGACACAGATTTTGATTTTGCTGTTCAGTTTGTCAATCAGTTCTTTTTCTTCTTCGGGTTTAAAGAAGCCGGGGACTTCTTCTAAGGTGAGGTGATTGACTCCGCGTTGGCTTTTTCCACCTTCGGTTATGCCGCCGCCACTCGCTTTGAGGGCGGGCGCGCTGGCCAGTAGGGCCGCGCCTAAGAGGGTTTTTTTGTTGAACAGTTTTTTAGGCATGATTGATATCCTTTAGGAAGGGTTGGTCTGATGATTTTAATTAATGTAAGTAAAACTCAAAACGGGCATGAACAGTAGCTGTTCATTTTTATAGATTTGTTCAAATATTCAAATATTCAAATGATGTAAACCTTCGAGGTTTTAAAAACCTCGAAGGTTTGGACCACATTATCAATCGGTAAACACTTCAAAAAATGGGAGAATAAACCAAAATAAATTTTGGATTTCAAATCAACAATCGTTTAGGAATGAGGCGGTCACAAGATGCTAAACCTGACAGGTTTTTAAAACCTGTCAGGTTTGAATTATGGATTTTGTCACCGTCTCATTCTTGAGAGTTCAAAAGCTGTACAATTAAAAATCATTCGTTTTAGGTCTGTTCTACTAAACTAAAATAAGTTATTGAAGTTTTATATAATAAAACTTCAAACTTTTAATTGTACATTTGCATGACTTGAAAAGTTTTTCCCATGATTTTTGAAAGGTGAGTTTTGGAATTAAAACTTAATTTTTAACTCTTTTAGCCAGAGCTTCAACTTCTTCAGCAAGTTCGCGGGGAAGTCTGTCTCCGAATTGTTTCAAGTGTTCACGGATACTGTCGATTTCGTTTGCCCATTCGCTGTCATTCACCGTGAGAAGTTCATCTATAACTTCTGCAGAAACACCCGCACCATCAAGATCAAGGTCTTTTGCATTGGGAACATAACCAATTGAGGTTTCATTTGCACCAACTTTGCCTTCAACACGTTCCAGAATCCATTTGAGAACGCGAGAGTTTTCACCAAATCCCGGCCACAGAAATTTTCCTTCCGGCGATTTGCGAAACCAGTTAACATAGAAAATGTGAGGCAATTTCTCCTTATCCATCTTTTCCTGAAAGCTGATCCAGTGTTTGAAGTAATCACCCATATTGTATCCGCAGAATGGGAGCATCGCCATTGGATCACGGCGCAAAGAACCGAGCCCACCAGCCGCAGCCGCCGTTTTTTCAGAGGAAGCGATGGCACCCATGAAAGTACCGTGAGTCCAGCTAAAAGCTTCGTGAACCAGCGGAACAACAGATGCGCGACGTCCACCAAAGAGAAAAGCGGAGATCGGAACACCTTTTGGATTTTCCCATGCAGGGTCCATCACAGGGCACTGCCCCGCAGGAGCAGTAAAGCGTGAGTTCGGGTGAGCCGCAACTGTTCCGCTTTCCGGTGTCCATGCTTCTCTTTTCCAACTGGTCAGTTTTGCCGGAACATCACCATCAATTTCTTCCCACCATACATCACCCTCTTCTGTAAGCGCCGTATTTGTAAAAATGGCGTTTTTGGTCATGGAGAGCATGGCGTTTGGATTGGAGAACATGGAGGTACCTGGTGCAACACCAAAAAATCCATATTCTGGATTGATTGCATATAGGCGTCCATCGTCACCGATTTTCATCCAGGCAATATCATCACCAACACATTCTACCTTCCATCCTGGGATGGTTGGCTCCAACATGGCAAGGTTTGTTTTTCCACATGCGCTTGGGAAAGCGGCAGCGATGTATTTTTTCTCTCCGTTTGGAGGAGTAATACCTAGAATCAACATGTGTTCAGCTAGCCAGCCTTCGTCACGAGCCATGGTCGAAGCGATACGTAGAGCGAAACATTTCTTTCCAAGAAGAGCATTCCCACCATATCCACTTCCGAAAGACCAGATCAGTTTTTCTTCGGGGAAGTGACAGATATATTTTTGAGTGTTACATGGCCATGGCACATCTTCCTGTCCCTCTTTCAATGGCGCTCCAACCGTGTGAATACAAGGAACGAAATCACCATCATCACCCAGAACATCCAGTGCAGCTTTACCCATGCGAGTCATGATTCTCATGTTTGCGACTACATAAGGTGAATCGGAAAGTTCAACTCCAATGTGGGAAATATTAGAACCCAGTGGGCCCATGCTAAATGGGATGACGTACATGGTACGTCCCTTCATGCAGCCTCTGGAAAGATCCGTCAAGATCTTTTTCATTTCTTCAGGATCTTTCCAGTTGTTGTTGGGTCCTGCGTCGATTTCATTTTTTTGGCAAACATAAGTTCTGTCTTCAACACGAGCAACGTCGTTAGGGTCAGAGACACACCAATAGCTGTTTGGGCGTTTTTCTTCATTTAGTTTTTTAAACGATCCGGCTTCTACCAGGAGTTGTGCCATGCGGTCGTACTCTTCTTCCGAACCGTCGCACCAGACTACTTCGTCCGGTGTTGTCAGCTGGCGAACTTCTTCAACCCAATCCAGCAGTTTTTGGTTATTTGTCATCGTCGTCATATAGGCGCTCCTCTATTAAAAATTAAAGAAAATGTAAAAAATCCGGCGTATTTTGTCGGGCCCCAGTCAGGTTCAAGCAAAAGCAATATCTGAAAGTTCATCATCATCAACCCATTTTGTTAATTCAGTCCAAAATAGACCTATTGGGGAAAATCTTCACCGGTTGGGCAGTTGCGGGAAAATAAAATACCCATCATGTCGGTACAGGTAATATGGTAACATCCCAGTCAAGGGTAAGTCTTCAGAACGTTTCCTTCATTAATTGAAGTTTTCTAATTCTTTTTCAGTATAACCCATTACCGCGTTCCCGTTGAATTTGTTTTTTTGTTAGCAACGTGAATTTTGGTATTTTCACCTGATGAGAAAGTGTAAATCAATCTGTCCATTAATGCAAATAAAACATCTACACTATAACCGGCGACAAATGCTAACGTGAGTGGCGATAATTCAAAAAAGACGGAAGATGAGTCTGTTAATGAGGAATCGGGGTTGATAAACCAGCCTACCGCTAAACCAGATAAGGCACCTAATTGGAGACGCAGACGGTAACTGACTTTTAAGGCTTCGACGTAGGTTAACAGTTTGATTTCTTTGGATATTTGAATCAGTACATACGCATAAGCACCAAGCAAACCATATAACAAGGGTAAAACGTAAGTGTGTATTGTTTGCAATACAAACTTTTTTTCTTGCAGCAGGATATCGATTTGTATCATTAAATTGGGTGATATAGACCCAGAGGCCTGTTCATCAAGAGCCTGTTGGGGTATAGCCACAAAGCCAAATTGTTGTAAGATCGATTTCCATGTCCAGTCACTGAGCATCTGATAGTTGGCCTGAATGCGCGCCTGAACTTCTTCTATTTTGCCATGCAGGATATCCATTTCAGGCGTATCCACCCCTTTATTGGTATATTGCCTTTCCGTCTCGGCTTGGAGTGTTTTCATTTTTTCGGTCAATTCAACAACCGAAGTCATTCTCATCGAACCCATCAGCCAGAAAGTTTGTATCGCTAACAGTGCAAACAGGAAAAATAAACTGCCTATTTGATAAAAAAACACTGTGCCTTCAGCCTTGGAACGGAAGAATTTGAACTGAGGTTTATGGGTTTCCGTTTCAAAAAACTGAGGTTCTGGGTAGGTTGCCTTCAGGCTGGCAACGGAAACAGGATGAACCAGTTGAGCTATCGTGTTAAAAGCATCCCAAAACTCGACTTCTAGCTCTGAGTCCCAGGTTTCTTCAGCTAACAAATGTCTGGAACGCACAATGATTGAAACAACTTTGTTATCGACTTTTAACCCTTTTTGCGACGCATAAGCGAGCAAGAGTTGCGCTTCCTGAACGTAGTCGGCCGGATAACGATTTGAGACAACTGGCTGTGGCTTCAGGGGTGTTTTGGCGTTAAATCTTTCTTTTTCTACTTTTTCAATGACGATGTCATTTTGATCATCTATATCGCGTTCAGTTGCCATTTATTACTCCACTACACGAATTTTGTATCGACAGGATCGCCTACCACACTTCACCGGGCTGCCATTGGCATAAACCACATCGACTCGCCACCAACCCGCTTGAGTCTCTTGCTTGCCACTCCAAACCGCCCAGACATTCCCTTTTTTCGTACGTTCTGGGGTTCTGGTTTTCTCTAAGTAGGGACGTGTACCAAAATAACGATACCATTTATGTTTAATCTTGTCATTACCCTTTACCTCCAGCCATAAATAAAGGGGGCCTTGAGGAGCAGTTCTTTTATAATGTTCGATAGGGTTACTTTTCTTATTAACAGCATTAGTCCAAACGGCATCAACAATGGTGATATCGGCTTTGGCAGGATTCATCAAACCCAGTATTAAACCACAGAAAAGGACACTTATCACCAATGGACGGCATTTTGTTGTGAGCATACCAAAGTGAGATATCATTGTTTTCATAGTGGCCTCTTTTTTCAGTTATCAGTTATCAATTATCATTTTTGATGACTCCTAAAAATGGACTGTGTGGTTGAAAAGTTGATGTCTGGATTGAATATTTATTGTTATGATTTTTATGATTCAATCAGATGTTCAATGATTTTGGGGTTTCGCTTGTTTAGCCCAAGCATAAATCGTTAAAACGAGTCCCAGGCCTATTAACATCATAAACAGCGTATATATCACGGTTTCATTCCAAACGTCAGGCCAAATTGGGGTAGAACTGATGAGGCGATCTTTGCCATGCACGGTCACATATTGGCGCTGTTGAAAGGGCCAAATCACCCACAGTGAGCCAATGAGTATACCAATAATCACGAGTAAAGTGGCACGATAAAAACGCGCTAATAGCCAGCTCAACAGCCGACTGAAGACGACTAATCCTGTCAGTACCCCTAATCCAAAGGGGATTAAAACCATTAAATGAAAATGGCCTATCGCATTGAGTATAGTATCGTATTTGTGTAATATCAATAATATAAATGAGCCCGATATCCCTGGTAATAACATGGCTGAAATGGCTAACATGCCGCTGAGAAAGATAAACCATGCGCTATCGGGTGTGTTGACGGGCACGACGGTGACGATGATCCAGCCGAGGCTGGTACCCAAAATTAAAAAAAACAGGGCGCTCGCGTCAAATCGTTCGATTTCGGGCAATATGGCAATAATTGATCCGACAATGAGCCCAAAAAAGAGGCCATAAATGATTTCAGGGTGGGTGTGCAATAGAATAGGTAAAGGCACAACGCGGGTAAAAAAAATCAAGGCACAAACGAGGCCGATAAAAAGGGGGATTAAAAATCCAAAATGGGGGCGTTGTAGGGCCGGTTTCAATTCTAATTTGAAAATATGCTGTAGCCAGATGACATCAAAGGAACGAATTGCGTTAATCAGTTGGGTATAAATCCCTAAAATAAAGGCCATTGTGCCACCACTGACACCGGGTACGACATCGGCCGCGCCCATACAAAAGCCTTTAGCGGCTAAAATCAGTTTATGAATCATTTTGTTTAAGGAATTCAGGTGTTTAAAGTTCAAATGTTCATAATTTAAGCTAGAGACGCACGGCTAGAGACGCACGGCTAGAGACGCACGGCAGTGCGTCTCTACAAAGTTTGCCTAAATTACTAATGATAAGACGCACTCAAAGTATGCACGGCTTCAATAAATGCGCTCACATGTTCAGGATCAATAGTTGGATGGATACCATGCCCTAAATTAAACACATGCCCATTGCCTTTGCCAAAGCTGGCTAAAATGGTTGCGACTTCTTCACGAATACGTTCTGGTGAGGCGTATAAAATACAGGGATCCATATTACCTTGCAATGCAACTTGATCGCCGACACGATCCCGTGCCATGCTGATTGGCAGTTTCCAATCTAAACCCAGCGCATCACAGCCTGTCGCGGCAATCTGTTCTAACCATTCATTACCGTCTTTAGTAAATAAAATCACTGGGATGCGTTGCCCTTCATATTCACGGGTAAGCCCTTGTACAATGTGCTGCATATACTGTAATGAAAATTGAAGATAATCGCGTGTACTGAGAATGCCGCCCCACGTATCAAAAATCATCACGGCCTGTGCGCCGGCCGCAATTTGTGCATTCAAATAAGCCGTCACGGATTGTGCTAATTTATCTAACAAGGTGTGCATCACTTGTGGCTGTTCAAACATCAAGCCTTTGATTTTACTGAAATTTTTAGTTGTGCCGCCTTCAACCATATACGTTGCGAGTGTCCAAGGGCTGCCTGAAAAGCCAATCAGCGGCACTTGCCCGGCCAATTCACGCCGAATCAAACTAACGGCATCCATCACATAACGCAGCGCGTCATTGGGATCAGGTACGCCCAATTTATTGATATCGGCTTGAGTACGCACTGGACGTTCAAAACACGGCCCTTCCCCTTCACTAAAATATAAACCCAATCCCATCGCATCAGGAATCGTCAAAATATCTGAAAAGAGAATGGCCGCATCCAGTGGAAATCTTGCCAAGGGTTGTAAAGTGACTTCACAAGCTAACTCAGGCGTTTGACATAGCGTCATAAAATCTTTAGCGCGTGTTCTCGTTTCACGGTATTCGGGCAAATAACGCCCCGCTTGACGCATCATCCACACAGGTGTCACATCAACAGGTTGACGTTGCAAAGCACGTAAAAAACGGTCATTTTTCATGAGTAATGGTAAAGGCGTTCAGGAGTCGCGGCAAAACGGTTTGGTGTACAAAAACGGATTATTTACCGCGAAAGGAATTGATGGTAAAGGCATTCATTCGTAGCGGCAAAAATTTGCCGAGAAAGGTGTTCAAATGTTCAGTTGCTATTGGCTTATTTTTCAGTGCCACCTGTTTTCAACGACATTTCGTCAAAGGGTTCAGAATCGCTCTCATTTTTTGCAGGTTGATTCTCTTGCGCTTTATTTTTCAAAGCTTTACGTTTTCTTATCCAAAAAAAGGTCGTTAAAAACGCAATGATAACCACTAGAGCAATTGACACAAAGATATAAAGCGAATTTGACAGATTATCATTAACCGATTTATCAGAATCAGAAACTGAAGTCGTTTGCTCTGCAACATGCGAGGGCAAACCCGTTGCCGCTGTGGCAGAAACAATAGACGTACTCGCCTTTTCCTTATGCGTTTCACTGGACGGTTGTTCAGCGGTTTCATTTGGCGTTTCAGGCTCCTCAATCTCAGGGCACACAATTGGATTATCGCGGCGAGCTTGCCACTCTTTAGTTTGTCGATTAAATTCTTTAATCGCATCAACCCGACTCAGGGCTTGTATTTCCGACAATGACGGTATGCGTAATGTCTCACCGATTCTCAAAGAATTCATATTGCACGAGACACCAAATGCTTGAGGATTCGCTTTAAGCAAAGCCAAAATAGCTTGATGCCGACTAACAGAAGGGGGGCTCACTTTAGCTGCAATATTCCACAGCATATCACCGCTTTGAACGGGGCCATAAGTCTGCACCGTTTCTTGGGCAGACACATAACTGATCAGGCCCATATAAATATAACAGGCTAAAAACAAAAAGAATTTTGGCATACTCAACTCCTATTTTACATACACTTATGTTTTGTGATTCTAACATACTCAAAATGTAAACCTAACAGGTTTTCAAAATCAGTCAGCTTTTAATAAATAGAACCGTTAAATAATTGCTCAAATTCATCGTCGGCGAAAAACGGAATAAATAGACAAGCTAGCAAACGAGTAAGAAGGGATTAAAGTCAAAGTCAAAACCGATAACGACAAGGATTGTATATAAGAAAGGATTAAAATCAAAACCATACCTACCGATTTATTTCTAATTCAAGTAACGCATAACTCAATATAACATAACACGGTTTTGACTTTAATCCCTTATTACAATTCTTGTCGTTGCCCACCATTCCCCTAGTACAACGAATTACGAGGAGAAACGAATTTTAAAGCCAAGAATCAATTCGCTTATCCAAAGTGTCGTTGTACTAAGCCATTTTAAACCAAAGAACCAATTCGCTTAGCACCAAAATTCGTTGTACTCTACAGCGATGAAAACAACAACCGCAATTCCAGCACACCTTAGTACAGCGGATCAGGGGATTGAACTGATTGGTGCGAGGGCCATTTACAGCACTCTCTAGTACTTATAGCCTTTCCCGATTGAATAAAGTACATTTATATTTAAATTCGCCGCGGCAAAATAAATTTGGAACGAAAATAGCGCCGCGGCAAAATAAATTTTGCACTCCAAGAGCAAAGCGGCAAAATAAATTTTGCACTCCAATTGCAATTGCGCCACTGCAAAATAAATTTTTCACTAAAATCAAATTTGTACTTTATTCAATCGGGAAACGCTATAGCTTCATGGGAGTGAACGGATTGGTGTGAGAAGGTTATCTGGTTGAGAGGTTGTAACCGGTTGTGCTTTGTACTCTCGTCTAAGTCAGTGGCCCTCGCATCAATCCCTTTAATCCCCTAATCGTGTCAGTGGCCCTTGCACCAATCCGTTAAATCCCCGGAGCCAAAGTACTCACCTTTGAAGCGATTACAACAACAAGCGCAATTCCACCACAGCATCGTAGGGCAACTCCGCATCATCCGCCAATTTTGGATTTCTATCGCCGTTGAGAATGGCTTGCAATTTAGAAACTAATAATTGCCATTCTGGAATTTCCGCACGTTCTGTCAACGCTTCTTGCACTTCCTCAATTTTCCCATCCCGCATAGCTTGGGCCACAAACGCACAAAGTCGTCCAACATCACTATGATTTTCCCCACCCGCCCGACGATAAGCCATAAAACACTCAATAGCCTGTTGCCGGGCTTCTGCGGCAGCTTGTGGGTGGTTAGTGGCTTGTTCTAGATCATATAGAATATCCCAAGCTGTCCAAGGTTTCGCCGCATGACCAAAAGGCTTATCACACTCAATGGCCCGTTGCA
>JAYQWI020000665.1:0-4249 GCA_035871815.2 Candidatus Parabeggiatoa communis | reverse complement strand
ATCCAAGATCAAGACATGTTGATTTTACAAAGCTTATTAACACGCTGGCCTCAATATCGGCTAGAACGCTTTATTGATGTCAATTCTCGGCAAGCCTTTTTACTGATTTATGACAAAAAGGACAAACTCAGTTTAGTCGCGAACCTGTTTCCACGCGATATTGACAATCATTATCGCTTCTCAGCGAATGCTGATGAAAATCGAGCGATGGTGGCACGGTTTATTGAAACGCGCATGGGGTGGTTAGAATTTTGATTTACAATATCAATGCTTAATTATTAGTGCAGGAAAGCGAAAGTTTTAATACCATTGGAAAACCAGCCCATTTTTAGGCTTCTAGGTGGTCTGGTTAAATACAAAAAAGGGCAAACACGCAGGTTTGCCCATACAAGTGATGTACTTCATGCAATCGGGAAACGCTATAATCTACCGTGAATGTTGCGCATCTTCTGCTTTTTTTTAAAAAGGGAAATTTATCATGTCACAAACTTCACAACAGGAGTCTTTAATGATAACGACTGAAGTCTTTCAAAGTGGAATTTCACAACTGGTTAAGCTACCCAAAGCCTTTCACTTTAACACCAATATTGTCGGAATACGTCGTCAAGGTAACGAAGTTATTATAACGCCATTACCTAAAACGCATTTAGAAGAAGCATTTTATGCTTTAACAGGTTTATCAGATGATTTTATGGCCGAAGGACGACAACAACTTTCCATACAAACACGAGAGGATTTCTAATGTTTATGTTAGATACAGACACTTGTATTTACATTAAAAGACATAAACCACCGCAAGTGTTAAAGAAATTTAAGACGTTATCGTCTGACAGTGTTTGTATGTCTGTCATTACCTTTGCTGAATTGATGAATGGCGCACTCAAAAGTCAACAAGTCGAACATAATTTAGCTAAATTGCAAATACTGAGTCAAATTATTCGTGTGGAATCTTTTGATAAAAATGCAGCAGAACAGTATGGTTATATCCGTTCTGAACTTGAACGAAAAGGTACCGTGATAGGCTCAAATGATTTACTGATTGCTGCTCATGCACTCAGTCGTGGCATGACTTTGATCACGAATAACGAAAAGGAATTTTCAAGGGTTGAGGGCCTTTTGATAGTTAATTGGGTTAAATCTGAAACGGTACCCTGATTTTTAGGGCACGCTGAGCACTGGGATTGTTGAATGGGATTACTTCTAATTAAAGGAGTCCATTCAAACTCGAAGTAAAGGCGTTAGTTTTGTGAATTAAAATATTTGAAAACACAATTCCACAATTCCACGCAAAAATTTTTTGCGTGGAAACTCACTGTTCATGCCAGTTTTGGTTTGATTGAGATTAAAATCTATAGCTGAAGAATAAAACAATGACAAATTTACAAGAGGCACAAGAAACTTATAGCATGGGTTCAAGTTTCGAGGATTTTCTTGAGGAAGAAGGCTTTTTGGCAAAAGTCGAGGCAACCGCTATTAAAAGAGTGCTTGCTTACCAATTTGAACAAGCTATGAATTATAACTACAAGGATTACTTATAATAAAGGATTAGATTATGGCAAATTTCACATCATTGAGTTTAATATTGAAATGAAGGCGCTTGAAACTGATGAACTCATCGCTTGTCCAGTACTTATCCATCCTTTATTATAAACAATCCTTGTCGTTATAGAACGAGGTTAGAAAAAGTTGAACATCAAGTGTATGCACTTAAAAATAACACTTGAAAATCATACACTGGAGCAAATAGCCAAGTAACCTCTCCCATCGCCAATTTTTATTGACTTAAAAATGAACAAACCCACAATCAATTCACCGGAGGAAAAACGATGACAGGTGCTGAAATTCGTTCTATCATCACAAAAAATTGGGATGATGTGGGTTGCACCTTGGAAAAAGAGGGGTTACGTGTGCAACCCGAACAGTTTTCGGGTTGGCGTATTGCGTTATTTCAACATATTTTGACGGAAAATCACGGGTTGAAAGGAAAAATATCGCTCTCAAAAAACGTGAAGGTTTGCAAACTGAATGGCTAGGATTAAATCATGTTAAAACTTAAAGCAGTTAAGCTTTTGTTATGTTTAATTATCCTGATATTGGAGCCCTTGGCAGCGGCGCAATTTGAGCCAATGCCGGTATGGCCTCTGTGCGGGCGCATTTCAGAAAATCCACCGCCCAATTGGAGCGATACCGATGGTTGTCCCTCTCAACGATGGGGTAATTCAGACGACACTGATCTACCCCTTTCCTCTACGTTTGGGCCTCGTCAGAAAGCTTCTGAGAATTTTCGCTATGATTATCATCGTGGCATTGATATTCCCACCGAGGTGGGCACACCCGTTTTTGCCATTGCTGACGGTATGGTTATAATTGCGGGTAATCATTCTTCTTACTCTGATCCCCTTATTCAGATTCGTCATTACCGGCCGGGTTATTCATCATGCGCTAAGGTAGGCTGTTATTATAGTAATTACTTACATCTGGGAAAATGGGTGGTATCCGTCGATAAACCCGTTAGCAAAGGTGAACTTATCGGCTATAGTGGCGAGGGTATGGGCGGTTTTTCTCACCTTCATTTTGAAATTCGCAATCCCCTCTCATTTGACTATTTTAGTAGTTGGCAACGCGATGCCATTCATCCGCTTCAAGTTTTGCCTTACAGTGATCCGTCAGTGCCTACCATTACCTTTGACTTGGTGGATACTCGTATCCCGGAATCACCAGTCGTGCAAATCACAACGACTACGCCAAGACTCGATGTCACACGTATCGAATTGGTTATATACGATTCTAATTATAATGTCGTCACACAACCTGGCAATACCGCCAATGCTAACGGATATCATGTCAACCCTTCTTGGTTTGATCTGAATGAGTGGAATTTCCAGTATAGTCACCAAGATAATAATCTGTTTCCTTGGTCAAGCTTTGGAAAAGGAGGAGACAACGAATGTCCCTATTCTGAGAATCATGGCTTAAATTACGATGCCAACGTACATCTTGATGTTCAGGAACCATCCGATTTACAGGTTGGACGATTTAATGGGTTCAGAATCGCACCAGCTCTTTACAATTCAAATATAACGAATTATTCTTTAACCCTTACCTTTAATAAACTTAAAGGCCCTGCTCACTGTATTGAGGCATTTGTTTCCTTAGCAACGGCTGATACAATAACTCAGCATTGGGGAGATTGTTCAAAACTCTTTTCCTGTCAACTTTATGCGGTTCAAAACACTTGTTCAAATAACCCTTCTCAATTCTTTACAATTCATCCTCAGAGCTTGGAAACCAAAGCACTGGGTAAAGGCTCTCCCAGCCACGACATTAAGAGTCTTGACGCACACCCAAACACTGAGGTACTTTACGCAGCTTCAGGGAACGATACCGATCACCCCGGTCATCTCTATATTGTCAATGTCCAAACTGGTACATTGACCAACATCGGTGACACCGGATTTGCGGATATCAACCACATTTCTTTCCGTGCCGATGGTACGTTGTGGGCCTGGGCAAAAGGCGATGGTCTGATTTCAATTGATCCCCAAAAGGGGCCAACTGGCACTTTGGAACTGCCCACCAATGTGAAGGTAGATGGCTTGACTTGGAATAACGACGGTACATTGCTTTACATCGCCAAAGAGAACACGCTTTGGGTTTATGACGGTAAAACGGTGGAAAAACAATGTGATTTGTCTGGATATACACAAGCATTAGAAATGTTGCCCAATAATATCCTATTGATAGGTGGACATGAAAAGAAAAACGTGTTGAAATTCAAACTCATGAATTTGGCAACCTGCCAATTGATCCAAGAAATTGATGTGCCGACTGAGTATGATGATCTGCAAGGCATGGCTTGGCCAGCGAAAGCTTGTGCTAATTAACAAAACAAGATAATGCCTCTTTAGCATCCTTTAGCGTCTTTTGCGTCTTTTGCGTTTTTTGCGTGAAAACCTGTTTTTAGTAACGGCCAAAAAATAAGCTCATTTATGAACTTCTGAACTAATGTCCAAAAGGACTTTAACATTTTGACAAGAGACTCTTATGAAAATAAATAAATTTTCGCCGGCCATAGTTTTTACCATTGTGGTTGGTGTGATGCTGTCGATCACCGCATTTTTCGTCACACGTAATCTGGAATGGCAGGACATGCAAATGCGGTTCGACCAGATGATAGACAAGCAATTTGCGTCGCTTAAGCGAGAACTTGATCTCTCTGTCGAAGTTTTGCTGGGAGTGAAGAGCCTAT
>JAYQWI020000664.1:0-3533 GCA_035871815.2 Candidatus Parabeggiatoa communis | reverse complement strand
GCGGCTTGCCCAATGACTTCTTGGGAGCGTTCTTCCACCTGTTCGGTATAGGCGACTAATTGTTGTGCTATGACGGGATCGGGTTTGACAATGTCGATATTGGGGTTGTTGGCAATAATCGCCTCAATCTTGGCTTGTGTTTCAGCATCCACTGGCTCTCTATTGCCGTCAGGATTGCGTTGTTGAAAGCTATCGCCAACCAGCAAAATCGGATTGCCTTGACATTCTGTGACAAGCCCCTTGTCATCAAATGCCACACTTAAAGAACCCACCACATAAGAATATTGCCATGCGTGGGCAATACAAACCGGTTCACCACGAGGAGAAGTGACTTGGGTGGGATAAGGGCCTTTTGAAGTCAGGCCAAGATCAGTTAAATCACCTAACAGTGTGTGGGAATCACCGCCAATAATCACATCAATGCCGGCAACCTGTTTGGCAAGGGCCTGATCTTTGGTATAGCCGTAATGGGTCATCAGGATGATTTTATTGATGCCCTTCTCTTCGAGTTCTTTAACCATTTTTGTGGCCGTTTCGACTTCATCAGAGAAGGTTAAATCTTTGCCGGGCGAGGAACTATAAAGGGTTTTCAGGGTTTCTATGCCAATCAGCCCGACTTGTTGCCCCCCCATGTTTTTAATGAGGTAAGGCTTAACCAGTCCTTTCAAATCCTCACTTTGAGAAAAATCAACATTAGCCGCCAGAGCGGGAAAAGTCGCCTGTTTCAGAAACTTGGCAAGCACCGCATTACCATCATCAAATTCATGGTTGCCCAACTCAAAAGCATCAAAGCCCACCGTGTTCATCAGTTTCACGTCAGCATCACCTTTAAATAAGGTATAGTACAGTGTACCTTGCAACGCATCACCACTATGAAGTACCAGCGGATTTACCGCACGCTTTCTCAATTCATTAATTTTGCCCGCGACTCTGGCAAAACCACCCAGTTTAACCCGCGTTTCTACGCCGTCAAATTTCAGATCATAGTCTTCTTCTACCAAATGGGAATGATGATCATCAATGTGGAGCAAGTGAACACTAAAAGGGGTGTTCGTCGTGGAACTGGCCTTATTCTCATCATTACAGCCCGGCAGTCCCAAAATAAGAACGCCTGTTAAGACAGGCACAAGAGATAATCTCTTGTTTATAAAAGGTTTTGTCATATAAGTTTCCTATTGATTGTTGTTGTGAAGGGATAATCATAAATAAATTCTTAAAAAGCTTCGCTCACGCAGAGCCGCAGAGACGCAGAGAATCAAAATAAAATCAGAGTTGATTGAGCGAAACCTCGCTTGCGCCTCTGCGGCTCTGCGTGAGCAGAGCCTATGCTATAAAAGACACAAATCTTCATTTTTTCCACTCTACTCATAAAGCATAATATCCCCAATCACTTGGGCCCATTCACCAAATTCAGGCACTTCAAATAACACCGAGCCTATGGCACGTTGCATATCCGAGACTAACATCACACCCATCTCACGGTGTTTAAATCGCCCTGCAAACTTGAGTATATTACCATAAATTTCTTGGCAATTCGCTTTATCTTGAGAACGAATGGCTAATCCGACTAGGGCTGCTGCAACCGCATATTTTAAATCAATTTCTTGAGGGGGTTGCACAGCTTCGCCCCGTAAAATCGCGTCTATATCAGGCAAATTATCTAAATTAGCAATAAACGCATTTAATTCAATGCCCGCCGCCGGGCCGACACAGGCCTGCAAAGCCCCTAACAATAAATCAGGATGATCACAAAATTTTTGTAAGGCACGATGTGCAAATTCCCAAGATCGGGGCGAGGGAAAAGCGACAGGATTATGGGCCGGATCAAAATCGAATAATAATTCGGGACGAAATCTTAAAAAGGCAATGATTCTGTCATCGATTTTATGTTGATAAGCCCAGGCTACCCAATCATCTAAATAAACATCTACCTCAAAATGAGAAAAGCGATTCGCTAAAGGGGCCGGCATCGTATACGTCACGCCCCGATCACCTTGACGATTACCGGCCGCGATAATGGCCCAGCCTTCAGGCACTTCGTATTCGCCTAAACGGCGATCCAAAATCAACTGATAAGCGGCCGCTGAGACACTGGGCACGGCTGACGTGATTTCATCTAAAAATAAAATGCCTCTCGAAGCATGACGCTTCACATCAGGCAATAAGGCCGGCACAGCCCATTCAACATGATTACCGACTCGAAACGGAATACCGCGTAAATCACTGGGTTCCATTTGCGAAAGGCGAATATCGATCACAGGTGCCTGATGTTTAGCGGCCACTTGTGCAACAATTTGAGATTTCCCCACACCAGGCGGCCCCCATAACATGACTGGCGTATGATGGCCTTCATAAGTGCTTAAAAATTCACGTTCTAATATAATGCTTAATTGGGCAGGGCGCATAGTTTTGTTTAATAGAGGATTAATGGTGAAAGGCAAATGATGGAAAGGGTTTCTGAAAACCGTTATTTTCGTGAAGTTTGATCTTAGTATTATTATATAACGCAAGAGACGCAAGAGACACTTCGATTTTTTTTTGAGAAACGAGTATTTTTAGCGTCTTTAGCGTCTTTAGCGTCTTTAGCGTTTATTTTTTTATCGTAATAAAACCAAATCTAACGGTGTTCAGGGGGCAACCGCACCTTACCAATGCCTCCGCAAAACAGCACGAAATAGCCAGAATTGGAAATTGAGAATTGGGAATTTATCATTCCCAATTCAATAGATTATCAATGAACAATGTAGTGGAAAGATCGATGTTGAACAAGACTCAATTTAAAATCAGCGTCAATCAGTCTAATCAGCGTTCTATCAATCATTGAGGGCATTTTTTAAAGCCCTTACTTTGTAACTCATTTAAAATTAAAGGGTTTGATATAATTGGTACACATCTTTTCTCTATTAGATAGGTATAAGTTTCGGCCAGAAGCACGAAGTTGCCTGGCATTGAGAGTGTGTATTAGGTTTGCATTGTTTTTTTGTTGAATAGTGAGTGGATGAGTAGGGTTTAACATTGATTCTTAACCTGACTACTGTTAAAATTTTTCCTCATAGCATGACTTTGAGCACTACAATTGTCTGTGTAGTGACAAACCGATGGAACAAAGATAACCCAACTTAAACTTATTTTTATGAAAAACAAGCTGAATGTTTTATAAGTTTGGTTATGCGACAACCTTTTGATTATAGCATTTGGCAACGATAAATAAGAAGAAACAGAGATCAAATCTTTATAAAATGTGATTTTGAAGATGGCGATCAGAATGAATACTCTATATCTGAAGAAGAAAATTTATATTTTATTGAGATTCAAATATGATTAACCACATCAGCCAGGAGGCATGGTGGGCAAACGGGCGGTGAATTCTGGGTTGATATTGAGTTCATTGTCGCCCGTTTACCCACCCTACAAATCGGGGGTGAAAAAAAAAGTGCCAGTGCAACGTGTTATCACCTTGCGAACCGGCTGCCCCTAAGTGATGATATTTCATTTTATAATCTCATTTATTAAGACTATGTTAGTAGAATTTT
>JAYQWI020000663.1:0-4104 GCA_035871815.2 Candidatus Parabeggiatoa communis | reverse complement strand
AGCCATAAGCCTTGACGCTGGCTTGGTTGATTAAGACTAATAAGCCGGGATCGATCAGTTCCACGTCCAGATAAAGCGTGATATGGCTGGTGTCATCGGCATTTTCAATCGTCAAATCAACGAGTTGGCAGGTGACCGTCGGAAATGCACTGGTATCACACAAACCGTAATCGGTTGTCAATGACTTCAGTTTAACGCCTCTGGGGACTTGCACTTCAAATACCACTTCGGTGGCAACGCCTGTGGGGGCATTATCATTCAATTCGACATCACATTCCAGAGCAATCACCTATTAGCATTACATTCAAGCGAATCCCTTGATTTAATAGCATTTCTGTCATGCCTTCAATATCTGTATCCGCATACGAAAAAACATCGATGGCAAATAAAATATCTCTGTTGGCTGTTGAATTACCATTTATCAAGAAAGCTTCGGCACTGCCTTCGGGGCCAGTGCCAGAAATATTTATTTTCGCAAAGTAGGTGGGGGCAAGCAAACGCAAATGTGTTGGAATGAAAAAATAGCTATAACTGAGTAGCTAAATATTCCAAACCCAACACGTTGGAACGATAGAAGGTTAGGTGAATTATGGCATAAACCCTATTCACTCAATAATCACGAATGAATTAAAGAAGGGTTTCTAACTTACTCTCAATAGTAGGCATTTCCCTTTTAGAATGTTTTAGCAACAATCCTACTCCTTCTTCTGTACCACTTATGAAAGCAACCACAACTGGCTCATCCTTAATAGTCAGAAAATACAGGGTCAAAATTCCTTCAGACAATTGGAAAATAGCATAACGGAGTCTGCCACGCTCAGATGAATCTCCAAATTCAGTCAATATATTTGTGATGCTATTGACTCTGTTTAAAGAGCCAGCGATATCTTCATAGTTGTCATGAAGTAGTTGCCCATTCCGTGTTGAATCATCGCTATACTTCGTGTTGTGGTAGAGAGGAAGACCTTGAACTGGATCGAATATGATGATGGCATCTATTTCATTCTCAGCCAAGACGATTTTATTTAAAACGTCAGCAATACTCAAGAGTTATCTCCTATTTTTTAAGAACATCAGTTTACATTTATAAAGACAACTAAATGCCTTTATCCATAAAAAAAAATTATACATGTTGGCTTATTTCATCAATTTTATTTTTACAATATTTTAATAAACGCCCAATGCCTTCTGGATTGGCACTGATGAAACCAACTGTAGCAGATTGTTCAGCATTATCCAAAAAATATAAAATAAGAATGCCATCTGAAAATTGAATAATTCCGTGTTCCAATTCACCACGTTCAGCAATCTTTCCAAAGTTGCTTACCATATTATGAAGTTCTTGTAAAATAGTAGGGGAACTTGTAATCGTTTTTATACCACTGTGAAGTTGTTGCTCTATTTCTGCATTTTTTGCTGTACTTTTACAAAGAATAGAATGGTTAAAATCTAATAAAAAAATAGCATCAATCTGATTGTTTTTTGCAACAATATCGTTTAAAAACTCTTTAATAACATTCGGGCATTCATTATTTTTATTCTCAAAAAATGAAATAAGTTTGTTTATCAACCCCATTTTGTTCAAATTCCTTATTGTTATACAACATAAGAAACACCGTTTTAAATGTGTCTAATAAATAGGGTGGGTTTCGCTATGCTCTAGCCACCCTACTAGATAACCAGACAAAATTAAATTGACGATGTACTACTAGAAGAAACGTTTTTGCCAAATACTTCGTTTAATCTATCAAAGTGATTTTGAATTTTGCCAACATACCTCTTACTGACAGTATTCACTGGACCTAAACCCATAGAACTGATAAAACCAATAGCAACCGTTTTATTAGCTTTTTCAGAAAAGTACACTATACGAAGATCGTTACTTGTTTGGAGAATAATCTGTTTGAGTTCACCACATTGTGCTTGTTCTCCAAAAAAATCTAAGGCCTCTTTGATATTTGTTGTCTCAAAAGAATTGATAACAGGTTGAGATGCTTGCTGTCTCAAAAGCAGGTTATGTAAGTTTTTCTTACTGGTACTGCTATTTTGACTATCATAAAACACCACATCATCTGTCATTTCATATAAAAAAATACCTGTTAAACGACCTTTTGATGCTTCAATAATTTCGTTTATCGCCGCTTCAAATTCTGCTATAGGTTTGGTATAGACTTCCATCTTTTGTTGAATTTTAGCGACTTTCTCATTGAGTCCTGCTTTTTGGTACAGCTCTAAAGCTGTATTTAAATCCTCACGATGGTAAGCTTCATCAGCTTGTTTTTGCCAAATTTCAGCTTGAATTTTAGCGGCTTTTTCATTAAGTTCTGCCTTTTGGTAAAATTCTAAAGCTTTTTCTAACTCACCACCACGATAAGCTTCCTCAGCTTGTGTTTGCCAAATAGTTTTTATCGCATTTTTTGCAGTTTTATTTTCAGAATCAATGCTTAATATTTTCTCATAAAGCTCTAATTGCTCTTTGAAAGAGTCACTCGCTTCAGCACTCTTTAGCCAAGCTTGTACTAACAGTGGATGTGCTACTTGTGGCTGATATTTACGCAACCGTTCTAACACTTCACAAGCCTCGTCCACTTCATTTTGTTCAAGCAAAATTGTTGCTAACAGCTTGTTTGCTCTTAGATGATCCGGATTTTTCTCTACGGCTTTACGTACATTTGCAAGTGCAGCATCCACTTGCCCAATTTTATACAAAGGTTCAGCAGCTTGATAATGTCCATAAGCTGTTTCATCAAGAGTTTCCCAGTCTCTTTGTTCTTCACTCAAGGGTTTATTTTTTTTAATCCAACGACGCAATAACTCAACACGAAAGCGATAACCGTGACGATCCTCTGTTGGCTCAATTAAATCCCACTCTAGCAAAATATGTGCAGCATCTTTTTGGTTTTCAATGTTGATTGGCACATTAGACTGACTCAATAAGTTGGCCAACTGAGTTTCAGTAATAGAACCCGCACCCGCTTCCGCTAGTGCTGATGCAACTAGACGTTCCATTGTTCCTAAACCAGCCCATACCCAATTAATTGCACCCGCTGCATTGTTTAAAGTTGTTGGAATAGCATTGTCCACATTTTGTAATGTTACTTCTGGTAGTTTTTTCCGCTGTACCCTTCTATTTCTATATGCCATCGACCAAATTTGAAAGCATAAAAGCTGAGTCAGAAACGGATGACCATGGGTGAGTTGCCACACTTTTTCTATAGCATCATTTGTCCAATTGAGGCTATTATTTTCAACTGAAAAACGAATAATTTTTTCAGTATCTTGGCGGCTAAGTAGAGAAACCCTTTGAGTGATACTCCCTTTAAATAAAGAAAGCGTTTCTTTCAGATCATCTATTCTACGCCCTACAGCAAATACAAAATTGAGTTGTGGTGAATTGGAATTCAATAAATCGCGTAAGTATGGAAAAAAGGGATGTTGTGCTCTTTGCTGTCCACGAGATTTTTCCGCAAACTCATCAAATTCATCAATCAATAATACTAACCCTGTTTTGATTGAGAGTTTTTTTAATACGACATTAAGCAACCACTCACGAAATTTCCTTTCCGGATCATTCCCTAAATCTAAGTTTGTTTGTAGCTCCAATTTAGAATGGATGGCATTAGCAAGACTTTGTAACACTTGTCCTAAAGGATGTTCTGCTTTATCTTCTAAAGAAAAGAAAATCGGTACAAATTGCTCTTGAGATAATTTCTTTTCTAATTCTCGTAAAATTGACGTTTTACCAATACGACGATTCCCATATAGCACAATCGTATTTTGCGGACTGTCTAAAACGTTTTTCACATCTAGTAAAATATCATTCCGTCCAACAAAAGCGGGACCATTACCAACAACATTACCTGCTACATAAGGATTTGGCATTTGCTACCACCGAAATTGAATTGATTAAGAGACAATAAATCAACAATCTACTGTATTCAAAAATCAGTCTCTCATTATTTTTGTTGACACTGTTCTTGCAGTGTTGTACTTGCCAGTTGTTCTGCAAAAATGCTAGAACACACTTGCCACTTGCCATTGACTTTTTTTATAAAGCCTTCGTTTTCTAGCTCACTAATCACTATCCTTTTAAAATGAGATAGT
>JAYQWI020000662.1:0-4714 GCA_035871815.2 Candidatus Parabeggiatoa communis | reverse complement strand
GGTTGTGCTATGGCTAACGTGGCAAACATCAATGATATTGTTATAGAAAAGAAACTAAAAAAAGGTTTCATTAATTGCCTCCTGGTTGTGAGATGTGATTTTTGAATGGATATATTAAACCTTATGTTTAAGCTAGTTTTTAGAACGAATTGCTCGAACACCATAAGTTGGACAAGTATTCGGACGAGTTTGGTATTCATCACCACTACCAAAGTAAATGGCATAATAGCAATCATCACCACACGCTTCAAATGTCCAATAAGATGTTGCTTTTGCATAAAAGAGCAATTGATTATAATCTTTCATTAGCATATCTGAATTAAATTATAGTTTTCTAAATCGTAATTCAACACTTGCACCCATTAGACTAGCCGCACGTTTTAAATTTTTCAAGGTTAAATAATGACCATAAGTTTCCATACGCTGATAAGTTTGCTATTTCATTTCCATTGCTTGGGCCATAATACCAATTGTTTGCCCTGATTCTTGACGCAAGAGGTGTAATATCACTGGCGCGGCAACCTCTGGACTAGCGGAAATCGCTTTTTCACCGGGTTGGATATCTGAAGGGAGGGGAATGTCTAAATCTTCAGCTACCATTTCTAATAACACACCATCTAAGGCTTCAACAGCATTAAAAATCGCTTCTTCGTGGGTTTTGCCACCACTAAAAACATTTTTTAAATCACGAAAAGTAACTAAAAAACCGTCATTATCAGGTGTGATGGATGCACCATAAATTAATTCAAGGACTTGTTGTTGCATCAATTTTCTCTTTATATCAGTTTAACGCCAGTTTCTTTCTCTATTTTTGAGAGTAATCCTATTCCTAAATCTGCCATGAACTGGGATAGGCACAGGTTTTTGCCCTTCTTTACCATAGATATGATGACTGCCTCTGATACGCTTACATATCCAACCTTCATTTTCAAGCTTTTGACAAACTTGCTTGCCATTCAAAAAAAAACCTCCATCAGTTTAAACGTTTCAAGTGCCAATGTAGTAGGGAGCTTAGCAAGCGTAGGGTGTGTAGAGCATATCGCCTACCCATCCCACGCTCGCTTAAACTTACTCAATCGCCTCATAATCGCTAACTTCAAACAACATTTGACTAGAATCTGGCCTTATCATATCAACTGATAAGGATATAATCCCATCAACATCAGCAAGAGGCGAATAATGCAGCAGCGGGATATGCAATTTGAAGTCATAAGAGAGAGTGGCAGGTACACGACTTATAGGAATACCACAAGACGACGGATCATCTATGCAAGCTTGCCTTCCTGCTTTTTTTGCGGCATCAATATCAGCTTGGGTAAACTCACAATCACATCCAGACGGTTCACCTCCTTTTGTTTTAAGAAGATTAATGAATGTTTTCACAGGCGCGAGACGACTTGTGGTCGTACCATCGCTGAGTTGTCCAGCATTGTTATATCCCCATGTCCATAAGCTACCATCACTTTTTACGGCGAGGGAATGGTACCCACCAACTGCTATAGCCACTACATTAGACAAACCGCTTACTTGCCCTGGTAGACTATGATAAGTCGTTGTACCATCACCAAGTTCACCGTTTCCGTTATATCCCCATGCCCATAAAGTACCGTCTTTTTTCGTAACGAGTTGATGGGAATCTTGGGTATAACCACCCGCTGTGACAGTTACCACATCCGAAATATCCACCTGTACAGGAACACTACTCTGAGTAGTTGTCGTACCATCGCCTAGCTGTCCATATCCGTTATAGCCCCATGTCCACACACTGCCATCATTTTTAAGTGCAAGGGAATGGTAGCCACCAGCGGCAATGGCTGCTACATCATAAATATTTATCTCTCCTGGAGTGGTACTCTTTTCCGTCGTCGCATTGCCAAGTTCTCCATGCGCGTTATGCCCCCATGTCCACACGCTACCATCACTTTTCAAAGCGATGGTGTGATTTTGACCTGCCGAGATATCGACCACTTCATCAATCTGGATTTGCACAGGTTCTACCTTTTTCTGGCTTGTACCATCACCAAGCTCGCCATTTTTATTATACCCCCACGCCCACAGCGTACCGTCGCTTGTTAACGCGAGAGAATGACTACTACCCGCAGCTATCTTTACCACATCAGATAGGCTATTCACCTTTGCAGGGGCGGAACGCATCGTAATTGTGCCATCACCAAGTTGCCCGTATTTATTATATCCCCATGTCCATACCGTACCCTCTTTTTTCACAGCCAAGGAGTGGTTATCACCGGCCGCAATACTCACCACCTTTGAAATCTTTACTTGCACAGGGGCGGAACGCTTTGTGGTTGCGCCATCACCAAGTTCACCATGTCTGTTATATCCCCATGCCCATAAAGTGCCATCACTTTCCAAAGCGAGGGAGTGGTTTTTACCCGCCGCTACAACAATATCTACAGCCCACACTTTGGGATAGGTTATACCAGTCAACAGCACAACTAATGCCATACTTCGTAGTGATATCAATTTCATCGTCAGATTTTTCCTAAAGAAAGTAACTAAAAGAGCGCATATTATATCTTTGTTTCATTTTGAAGTCTAATTTTGTTAATTGTTAATTAAACTTTTTTTCACGCAAAGACGCAAAGGCGCAAAGGGAAATGGTGGGAAACAAAAACACGTTACCCACCCTACATTGAATATTTATGGCAAATTGGCATACCAAAGTAAGGCCCATTCATGAGGCCCTATCGCTGTACGGTTTAGCATACCCGTGCGTAAATCGCTCATCACCCCTCCCTTTTCCGAAAGCACGTCATTGCATTTGGAAGGGGATGGATTGACTTGTGTTGGTAAAACGAGTTTCGTTTGGATCACGCGCCGTTTTTATTGCCCAAAGAATCTCTTCTAATTCTTCTTTGATTTCAAAAGCAAGCTCTTGCAAGGTTAAGAGTAACCGCTTTTTTAATAGCCTAATGCCATCCCTTGTCGTCTTGAATCACTCGCGCCATAAAGCAGGTTATTTTCCTGATCACTCAAGATACTAGAGGCAGCACCCATAGGTTTTTTGACAACCACTTGATGTCCCATTTCAGTCAATAACTTAACCGTATTAACATTTAACCCGTCTTCGACTCTGATCTCGTCAGGAAACCATTGATGGTGAACTCTGATAGCATTCACGGCTTCCTGAATATTCATGTTGTGATCAATCACATTCATAATGACTTGGAGTGTGGTGGTAATGATTCTTGAACCACCTGGGCTACCCGTGACAAGAAAAGGCTTGTTATTTTTTAGCACTATTGTTGGTGACATAGAACTTAACATCCGCTTGTTTGGTTCAATGGCATTGGCATCACCACCAATTAATCCGTAAGCATTGGGTACGCCAGGCTTGGCACTGAAGTCATCCATTTCGTTATTAAGCAAAAATCCTGTTCCCTTCACAACAATGCCAGAACCAAAACCAAAATTGAGAGTGTAAGTGTTAGAAACCGCATTACCTTCTTTATCAACAACCGAATAATGCGTCGTTTCATTACTTTCATAACGAGTTGGTTTACCGGGGAGAATATCTTGACTCACACTGGCTTTTAACGGATTGATTTGCTGGCTCAGTTTAGCAGCGTATGCTTTAGACGTTAAACCGGCAAGGGGTACTTTAACAAAGTCGGTATCACCCAAATATTTTGATCTATCAGCGTAGGCACGTTTCATGGCTTCGGACATCAAATGAATAGTGCTTGCACTGTTATGCCCCAATGAGCCAATATTGTCATTTTCCAAGATATTCAGGATTTGGACAATATGAATGCCCCCTGAACTGGGTGGCGACATAGAATAAATATCATATCCCCGATAAGTGCCATGTATCGGCTTTCTAAGCACAGGTTGATAGTTAGCCAAATCTGCTTTGGTAATCAACCCCCCATGAGTTTCCATGTCACTGACAATCAAATCAGCAATTTCTCCTTTATAAAAGGCCCGAATGCCTTTTTTGGCAATCGCCTTTAAGGTATTGGCAAGATCAGTTTGTACCAAACGATCACCGGCTTCATAAAAACGACCATTAGGTTTAAAAAAGATTGCAGCTGTTGCAGGGTATTTCCGAAGACGTTTTGCCTTCTTTTTAAGAGAGTCACTCAGTGCCAGTGGGATAATAAATCCCTCTTCCGCCAGTTTAATTGCCGGTGCTAATGCCTCTGCCAACGATAACGTACCATACTTTTCCAATGCCATTGCCATACCTGCGACAGTGGCTGGTACACCTGCCGAAAGATAACTCAATCGGCTTAACCCCAAATCAACATTTCCTTCTTTGTCCAAAAACATATCCCGCGTTGCTTTAGCAGGTGCCTTTTCCCGGTAGTCAATCGCAAGGATTTCTGTCGTTTTGGAAGAATAGAACAGCATAAATCCGCCACCACCGATATTCCCAGCCTGTGGATAAGTAACTGCCATGACAAATCCAATAGCGACAGCAGCATCAATAGCATTACCCCCTTTCTGTAATATTTCCACCCCAACTTGGGTGGCAATCTTCTCAGCAGTCACCACCATGCCCTGTTTTGCCTGAACCGGCGTAAAAATATATCGATCACTGAGGTTTGCCGGTTGTGCTATGGCTAACGTGGCAAACATCAATGATATTGTTATAGAAAAGAAACTAAAAAAAGGTTTCATTAATTGCCTCCTGGTTGTGAGATGTGATTTTTGAATGGATATATTAAACCTTATGTTTAAGCTAGTTTTT
>JAYQWI020000661.1:0-5793 GCA_035871815.2 Candidatus Parabeggiatoa communis | reverse complement strand
ATTGAGCAATTTACCCGTCACCAAATCTCTGGGTTCAAAGTCATGTACTATAATGCCGCTGTCTGGACTGGGTGTCTTTTTACCGGTAAAGAAGACTAAGGTGATTACTGTCATGGGAAAACGGTAATTGCTAGAACTGGCCATGGTTTATACCATGGCCCTACATTGATAGTATAAGAAACGTTCGTAAGTGTCTGAATAATGGGCATGTTGTACTTCGACAATCACCCGATTCTTTTTGTCTTGGGCAAATAAGTCAAATTTGAGGGCCACTTTGCCTACGGCTGGGATAAAAGCTTTGTCATGCTCGACTTCATCAATTTCCAATTCTATGCCAATAAAATCTTTGACTAAGGCGGTGAAAAGGGCCGGTTGACTAAATGCCTTTTTGAAAATCACATCGTAACGTAAAGGCGCAACTTTTTTCATTGTGTGGGTATCTCTCTGTTTCAATTTGTCATCGTAGGTATTTGGTGGGCAACAAAAAACCGTTACCGGCCCCCTACAATTCGTCGTGGGCAACAAAAACCCGTTACCGGCCCCCTACAATTCGTCTGATTGATTAGCATTGGCTAACCACCCTTCCAGAAACTTTTTCCCTGCTTCTAGTGGTAACTGATTCTCTTCTGTCAGTTTGATCACTTGAGGGGCTTGTGTGACATCTCTGCCTAATAGGCGTTGGGAGTAGCGGCGAATTTGTTCTGTGTTGCGAAAACGTTCTTCTGTCATGCCGTTGATGTATAAGTTGACAAACCGTTTTTCTTTCATCAGGTAGTGATGATCTTCTAATATACCTTCTTGTTTAAATCCAAATTTGACGGTGCTTTTTTCGGATTCTTCATTGTATTCATAAACATAGGTATAGATTTTGTGCAGTTTGTAGTGGTTGAAGGCTAAATCTAACACTAGAAGGGTGGCTTCGGTGCCATGTCCGATTGAGCGGCGTTCTGCTTCAAATAGTCCGATGAGATATTCGGCGCGTCGATGGAGGGGGGTGTAGTCGCCGAGGACGGCGACACCGATAGGCCCGTGTTGTTTATGCTCTATCATCAATTCTATATAACCGAGTTCGGTTGGCTGATGTTCTAAACGTTCTGCCAACATTTTAGCGAGTTCTTCTTCGGTTAATTCTGCATTATTTGAACGATAAAGACGAATGAAGGAGTTGTCTTGGTAAGCGCGTAATAAAATGGGTGCGTCTTCGGGTTTCGTTTGACGCAGTTGTAATGATTTGCCGTGATTACTGAGTATCATAGTGGTTTGTTGTAGGGTTTTGTAAAAGGAGGTTTATTAGGTTTGTAGAGACTACCAGAATGATGAAAACGGGGTGTCCAAGATGCAAAAAAAAAGGGGGTCGTATGACCCCCCTTCTAGTAAATGGTTCGTTCGTTTTTATGCGCCCTTACTCTCTAGGACAAAAACGTCTTGTTTCCGTGAATAAATAAGTGGATTAGGGTAAGGGTGTTATGTACGACAAAAGCCAATATACTTACTTGGTAATAACGGTGGCACCCATTGACATACTGCCTGTCATGGTTGTCTTGGTGACATTGCCCTTTTTATCAGAGACGGTCATCGTTCCAGCATCATCTACCGCAACCTCTGCATATTCAGTCGGTTCATTGGTATCTGGATTGGCCGTTGGACAAGTCATCTTCACAAACGCAATGGTATCCAGCTCAGACAAAATCATCCTATCATACTGCCCTGCCTCAAAAGCGGATTTGGTTAACAACGCGGCTTGGAGATGCGCCTTTTCATTGTCCTGCATGAATACTGGCAGGGTAGAAGTGTCTAAGTTGACGCTGAAGCTGACTTCTGAATGCGGTGCTGGGTTAGCCGCGCCTAAACGTGTGCTGGGTTGAGAGAGCATCGCTTGTTTCGGGAGGTTATAGATCGCGAGAATTTCCAAAGCGGACACGTCAAGCTGTAACTTATTCTCTGACTTGGGCGTGGGAATTTGCGGAGAAGGCGATGTTGTGGGGCTATAAACCAATAACAAGACGTGATCATCTTTGGATGCGATGATATCGCGTACATGAAACCCGACTTCGATGTAGGTGCTGGCAAAAGGATCGACAGCTAGGATCAGATCATTAGGGGTGAGGTTACTACCCGTCTTTGTAGCGACTTGAGCATCGCTGGCACAAGCGGTGACACCGCGGCCAGGAGTCAGGTCCAAAGACAGGTGATTGACACCCAGTTGGCTTTTTCCTTCTGTTGAACCCCCACCGGTTTTTGCAAACGCGGGTGCTGAAGCTAAAACTGTTGCGCCAATCAGTGCTTTTTTGATGGCTTTTTTGGTAGTCGTATTTGACATGTAATTTAAACCTCTTAATGGTTAGTATAAATGTATAAAATGGTTTTGAACTACTCAGGTTATGAGTGATGTCCTTTCAAAGCAAAACTTTGACCTAGTATTTGCTAAAATCCTGTCCCCAGCCTACCTTTAACAGCGTTAAAAGAGAATATGATTCTACTACAGGTTACAAAGAAAAGATAGTTTTCTTAATGATTCAATAATCAATGATCACTTCACAATTTCCAAACTGTAGGGCCCGCTAAATTGCTGAATCACTTTATGAGTTTAGACTTTATATTTACATTATCAAAGTCTCATTGAGGATAAATGGTTAATAATGAGTGATAAATGGTATTTTGTCTTTTCAACACAGAGAGACTTTGTTTTATAGACTACCACAGAGGTTTAATTTAACCTCTCTGTGAAACTCTGTGCTTCTCTGTGAACCTCGAATGTTGAAAAAAAAATGGAGTCACATTGACATCATTGATAATTGCTCATTGATATATAAATGCCTCCCCTTCTGGCCTCGTTTTAAATCGCCGATGTACCCATAAGTATTGTTCTGGGGCTTTTCTGACTTGTTCTTCAATCAGTTGATTCATGCGTAAGGCATCTTGCACGTTGTCGCCACTGGGAAAATTTTCTAGTGCGGGTTGTAATGTGAGTTTGTACCCTTGATCGGCTATGCGTTGCGTAAAAAAGGGTACAACTTTTGCCTTGCTGATGTGGGCAAGGCGCGAGGCCGCGGTGTTGGTGGCCGCTGCGATGCCAAAAAAGGGGATAAATACGCCGTGTTCAAAATTTTGGTCGGTTGCCAGCCATAAGGGTTTGTTTTGTTTGAGACTGCGTAACATGTCTCGGACAGCATGGCGAGGAATGGTCTTTTCTGCATGGCTTTCTCGGCTTGTTTTCATAAAATGTTCTATTAATGGGTTTTCGTGTTGGCGATAGGTGGCATGAATTGCAGTGTGCATCGTTAAAAAGCGGGTGCCGATTTCTATTGATGTAAAATGGGCACCGAGCAAAATAACGCCTTTCCCTTCTGCTAGGGCTGTGTGCAAATGTTCAAGGCCTTCGATATCGCCTAATGGTTTTAAAGTGCTATCTGGCAACCACCATGCAGCAAGCATTTCTAGCAATCCCATGCCTAATGATTCAAAATGTCGCTGTAATAGGTTTTGCCGTTCTGTCTCGTTGAGTTCAGGAAAACATAACTTTAGGTTAATATCAGCAATTTTGCGGCGGCGGTGGGCGAATCGATAGCCAAGATGGCCGATGTGTCGGCCCGCAGCCAATCGCCAACGGTGGGGTAAACGGGTTAAGCTCCATAGGAAGCCTATTCCAAGCCATAACAGCCAATAACGTGGTTTTAATAAAGGTAACATTGTTAATTGTGTGTGTTAATTGTTAATTAAAGTAGAAGGTTGATGATGCTGATTAATGGCCAGATTGACACTGATTAAATTTGATATGATAACTGATAACTGATAACTGATAACTGATAACTGATAACTGATAACTGATAACTGATAACTGATAACTGATAACTGATATGCGTATTTTATTTGTTGAAGAAAATGCCCGTGATTATTTGAAAGCGCGGCAATTGTTGGATGATCAAAGCAGTCAACTGAATATTGATTGGGCACCTAATTATGATATTGCTTTAAAGCAAATTAAAAAAAATCGTTATGATGTTTATTTAATTGGCTACGAGGCGCAAAAAGCGCAGCAGCAAAAGTTTTTGGCTTGGTTGTATCAGTTTACAAGCATTCCAACAATTTTATTGACGAAACACGATGAGTCTGTCGATACGGTGTTGTTGGATAGATATTGGACAGATGCTTTAAATAAAGAGCAATTAAGTTGGCCGTTGCTTGAACGCATTGTGCGTTATCTTACTAATTTGATCGTTTTACAAAAACAAGAACATAAATTTGAAACTATTTTTAATAAGGCGTTTGAGTTTATGGGTTTGCTTAAACCTAATGGTATTTTACATGATATCAATCAGGCGGCTTTGACTTTAATGGGTTGTCAACATGAACAGGTGATAGGCCAGCCTTTTTGGAAGCTGCCTTGGTTAAAACAGGCTCAAAAAACGCAAGCGCATTTTAAAACCGCTATTGCTACAGCGGCGAAGGGTGAGTTTGCGCATTGTGAAATTGAGGCGCAAAAACAGAATGGGCAAGCGGCTACCTTAAATTTTTTATTAACGCCAATTATTAATATTCAAAAAGAAATTATCTGGATATTGATTGAAGGGCGTGATTTGTGTGAGCGCCATGATTTAGAACAGCAACTGAATCATAGCACGTTGCATGATCAAGTGACTGGATTACCTAATCGTTATTTATTTATGGAATATTTGGAACAGGCTATCGTTCGTGTTCATCAGCGTAAAGTCTATCGGATTGCGGTATTATTGCTTGATTTGGATAGATTTAGGGTGATCAATGCCAGTTTAGGGCATGATATGGGTGATTGGTTATTAATGGAAATTACCAGACGTTTGCAGGGTTTTTTAACGCCGAACGCGACGTTGGCGCGAGCAGATGGTGATGGCTTTATGATTTTGCTGGATGAGATAGTCGATATGGCTGAAGCAACTCGATTGGCAGTGACGATTAATGAGGTGTTGGCTGAATCATTTTTGCTGGATGGGTATGAGGTGGTGACATCATGCAGTATTGGTATTGCTTATTATAGCAAGCAACAAGATGCTATGGAGTTATTGCGAGATGCGGATGCGGCTATGTATCGTGCTAAAGCGATGGGTAAATCGGGTTATGCTGTGTTTCGTGAGGGGATGCATCATTATGCTATTTCGCGTTTGAGAATTGAAACGGAGTTACATCAAGCTTTTAAAAAAAAGATTTCCTTCTATTTTTCCAACCCCAAATCGAGTTATCTTCGGAGCAAATCGTGGGCACAGAATCTTTAATTCGCTATCGCCATCCACAAAATGGCTTGATTTCAGCCATTGATTTTGTGCCCGTGCTTGAGGATACGGGGATTATTATCCCTATTGGAGAGTGGGTTTTACAAACAGCATGTAAGCAGTTAAAGGCTTGGTGGGATGCTGAGTTATTGATAAAGCGTATTGCTGTGAATTTATCCCCTTATCAATTTCGCAGTAAACGTTTAGTGAATATCATAGCAGAGGCTATAGAAAGTTCGAGTTTAGAGCCGAAATGTTTGGAATTAGAATTAACTGAAAATTTGGTGTTGGAGGATATTCATTCGGCGGTCAAAATTTTGGAACGATTTAAAGAAATCGGTATTCGTGTCACGATTGATGCTTTTGGAACGGGTTATGGTTCATTGAATTACCTTAAGCAAATTCCTGCTGATTGCTTAAAAATTGATAAGTCTTTTATTCATGGCATCATGTCATCGCCAGCGGATGCGACGATAACGGTTGCGACTATAGACATGGCACATGCGTTGGGTTTAACCGTCATTGCACAAGGCGTTGAAACCCTTGA
>JAYQWI020000660.1:0-15139 GCA_035871815.2 Candidatus Parabeggiatoa communis | reverse complement strand
CGCATCAAGATTAGGTTAATCTGGGTGTGAATTTTATTAGGCCTTGAGTCTAGGGACTTTTGACGAGCATCCCCCATTAAGTCGCTTGGATACAAGTGGCCGTTCGGATGAGACAGCCCATCCAGGACTCCAGTTGCAACTCTATTTTTGATTTATCAACGGAGAGCGAATTATCAGGGATAAATGATCATGGATGAGTAAGAAAAAAGAAGCTGTATGAGTAAAATGGGTATATGAGTGATTATTTTTTAGAATGCCATTCTCGGATAAAGTTTTTGTATACCATTCAAACTAAGTATATAGAGGTTCATAAAAATAATTTCACATCAAGTGTCGTTCGCTCTTATTAATGAAATTATTTTTATGAAAATCTATAGGACAAAAAATTTTAACAGGTCAGTGTTTTTCTTGATTTATTATAATATTAATAAGCTCTAAAAATCAATTACTTACCTGTCCTGTACAGAGCCATTCAAAGCGAATTTTTTCAGCATACAAAAGCTTATACCTGTTCTGATGTCAAAAAGGAAGTCGCTTGTCTTGTTTCTACAAAGTACCGACAGCCCCATCGGGAAGTTGCTGCTCTTGTTTCTGGCGAACCTTCTTCCGGCAAAGCGGTTCGGTTCGCTATTCATTCGCATACAGGTTGAAACTTGATTAGAAACTTTAGCCGTTCACTCATTTAAAATTTCCGATACCCTACTTTATTATTCCAATTTCACCACTAAACTTGGCATTAAACGGCGTAAGTTCTTTAACAACTTTTCTTGCCAAGCAATCTTCTTCTCGCCTACCATTACCAGTCCCAGCTCAAGTGCTTTGATATCACACACGTTGATCACAAACTTAGTCATCATATTGATGCCGGAACTGTTTAAGAATTTCAACTCCCGCAGTTCTATCGTCAGGGTATTTGGCTGTTGTTGTTCTGCTGCCATATTGAGGAGTTGCAGGATAGGTTCATATTCCTTGGCACCATTAAGCAATAATGATCCTTTAAAAGTCATTATGGCTATTTCTGAGTTGTAAATGACATTGTATTTTTCTGTTTTTATTTCCATACTTAACTCAAAATTTTGGTTGAGAATCGGTTAATTAATAGGTCATCAATCATTGACCCTTGATGGTAGGCTGTTGATAAAGATTTGATTTAAAGCAAAAAATAGGGTTATCTCACGCAAAAGTTTTTGCGCGCAAAAACGGGGATAAAAAGCTTAAAATCAACAACCTATCTGGATGATAAAGTCCGTAATACAACGTTTTTTCTGTTCATCACGTCGTCAAGGGGGCGAACACTTTGCCCCCCTATTTGAGCCGTCATTTCTCGTTTCCCCGAAAGTGACAATCAGGGATTTTAGATTTCTAAACACACCATCGTGCTAACAATCATCATAGCTGGATTGCTTTCACATTTTTCAAACTTCCAACCTAATTTAGCCGAATAATCACATATCATGCTGAACAGTCCCAATCTTGATGGTGCGTTCTCATCTTGCATCGCTTGCATCGCATTAGCTCTCATGGCTTGAAAGTACAATTCATGGGGGTCTTCGCTCAGTAATCTTTTGATAAAAGCCTGAAACGACTTGGCTTGTTGCTCATTAATGCCATTAGTGATGCGAAAAATCAATCTGTCGTTATACAGTGAAAACCCAATTTTAGCGGTAAATGGCACATTCTCATCTTGGAATTTCATCGCATTTTCCAGTAATTCATTAGCAATGTACTTTACAGCATCCCGAAGATTCTCAATGGTGACGATATCAGATTTTTCGATTTCCTGAACAAAGAATGTTTTAAAGTACTCCGATATAAAATCAGCAGACAGACCATTATTTTCCCAACGTGTCTTAAGAGGTCGTGAACTCGGGGAAAAACCGATTGTTAAGTATTCATCCTGTAATGGTAAATCCTCAATAAAGTGACCGAATACCTGTGTCATGTTTAACAAACTCTCATCAGTTATCAGTTATCAGTTATCAGTTATCGGTTGTTAATTAAATTATAAGGCGATAAATCGCCTACTACAAACCGGTTTCACTGGTTTCATTTAATTCTGGTACAAGCTGTTTGAGTACCCTTTTGATCTCGTTTTCAAGGTATTTTTCACTAGCCTCCGATAACTGTGTTAATGTTTTTGTCAACAGTCTCGAATCGTTACTGCGCTGATCGGCCAGTAGAATTTTAGCATGAGTGGTTTTTCCAAGTTTTTCATCCGCGTGGAATAATTCTTCATGCAATTTTTCACCTGGACGTAAAGCAGTATAAATAATTTTAATGTCCTTGTCGGGTATTTTTCCAGATAAGCGAATCATTTGTTCTGCTAAATATCTGATTTTTATTTGTTGACCCATATCCAGTACGAAAATTTCTCCGCCTTCTCCCATCGCAGCCGCTTGTAAAATCAATTGGCAGGCTTCAGGGATCGTCATAAAATATCGACTGATATCGGGATGGGTTACCGTCACGGGCCCTCCTTTAGCAATTTGAGCTTTAAAGAGGGGGACGACACTGCCAGCAGAACCTAATACGTTACCAAAGCGCACTGTGATAAAACGGGTTTGCGTGTTGTTGGCATTCATGGCTTGACAAATCATTTCAGCAGCGCGTTTAGTGGCACCCATAATGTTGGTCGGATTAACCGCTTTATCGGTGGAAATCATCACAAAGATTTGACAACCTTGCGCTACTGCCGCTTCCGCTAGAATTTGAGTGCCTAAAACATTATTGCGAGCGGCTTCTCTGGCTTGAGATTGTAGCATGGGAACCTGTTTATAAGCTGCGGCATGAAAAATCATATAGGGATGATAGCACTCTAAAATATGGCGTACTGCTACCGCATCAACGATGTCCCCTAAATGGGTATAGAGTACCAAATCGGGAAAATGCTGGCGTAGTTGTATCTCAATTTGATAGAGGTTAAATTCACAGCGTTCAACAATGACAAGTGCTGTTGGATTTAACTGCGCAATCTGTCTACATAACTCAGAGCCTATTGAACCACCGCCACCACTCACCATGACCACTTTGTCACGTAAACCCGCTTCAATAATTTGCCAATCAAGTTGAACTTTGGCACGTCCTAATAAATCATCAATAGCAACATCGTGTAAGGCATTAAGCGTGACTTGTCCATTGATAATATTATCCAATTTGGGCAAAGTTCGCACTGGCACAGTACAATGTTCAGACCATTCTACCACACGGCGCATTTGTTCATCGCTAGCAGAGGGTATCGCAATGATAATCACATCGACTTTTAAAGATTCAACGCTTTCAACCACTTTGTCAATGCCGCCTAACACGGGTAGTCCTTGCACTTTACCCCCGTGCAGACGGGGTTTATCATCCAAAAAACAGACGGGTAAATAACCACAGTCAGGGTTACGCAGCATGTCACGCACCAGCATATCACCTGAAGTGCCAGCACCTAAGACTAGAACACGTTGCAGATTTTTTTCAGCTGTTAATAAGAATTTAAACGAGTGTTCATGCCATAACCGAAACAGCAAGCGAGGCATCCCCAATAAGAAAATTAAAAAAAAGGGATAAAATAGCACCGAAGAGCGTGGAATGAGTTCTAGGCGATTAAATAAAAGCAGTACTAAAACGATGGCGAGCGTACCCAGAAAAACGGCACGTAAAATCAGGGCTAAATCGGGCATACTGGTAAACCGCCAAATGCCGCGATATAGGCCGCTATACCACAAAAAAAGGCTTTGTATACCAACAACAATTGGTAATACTTGCCAAAATACCGTTTCAACCTCTGGATTTAAGGGCAAATCGTAACGAATAATAATCGCCAAGGCCCAAGCTAAGGCAACCATGCTGATGTCATGGATAATAATGGGAATGCGGTGATAAATCAAAGACATGTTATTATTTAAGGGGCTAGGGGCTAGTACTGGGGCTGTCTGTTGAGCGTTTTTGACCGATCTTTTTTCAAGATATATAGTAGGGACACATAAATATTTTAACAATTTCCATAATATCAATACTTCGGTTCGTTTTTTGTGCCTGAAAGCAAAAGATTATAAGTGCTTCATTTTATATGAATTAAATCTGTCATTAAATCTGTCGTTAGCTAAAAAACTTAAATTACATTTAATAACCCTAGTATTGAAATAAAATTAGGCTATTTTTGCCTTGTTGAATGTTTTAAAAGAAAATACGCTTTAAAGTTTTCAAAATAAGCACAATATCCAAATAAAGTGATTGTTCCTTGACATATTTTTGATGATAAGCCAGTTTGAGGGGCAGAATGTTTTCAATATAACTGACCTCTGGTTGTATTGAGCCTGCCAACAATTCACTTTCATTGTGAAATTCAATTGAGGCATAGTCTGTAATACCGACAGGCACAGAGAGCACATATTCTTTCAGCGTATCAGGATAATAGGCGACATATTCAGGCACTTCTGGTCTAGGCCCTACCAAACTCATTTCTCCCTTGAGTACATTGATCAACTGAGGCAATTCATCCAGTTTATAGCGACGCAAAAAATGGCCACAGCGCGTGATACGCGCATCGCTGTTTAGGGTTAATTTGGGGCCTTTATTGTGGGGAAGCATGCTGCGAAATTTGATGATTTTAAATGGTTTTTCAAATTGACCGATACGAGTCTGTAAAAAAAAAATCGGCCCCCGACTGTCTAATTTTACCCACAGTGCAATCAACAAAAACAATGGGCTGAGTAAAATTAAACTGGGTAACACGCAGCACAAGTCAAATATTCGCTTAGTCTTCATTATTAATGTGCTTCAATTAAAATATAACTTGATGCCTGTAGATTTGCTCTGCTTCGCGTCTCTGTATCGCGTCTCTACTTCGAGGAGACGCTTTGATGCCTGTAGATGCGGAAACGCTTCGCGATCGCGTTTCTACGAGGTTTCGAGGAGACGCGAGGCATCGCGTCTCTACACGCCTATAACTTCATTTTTGTGCTTCAATTAAAATTTGTCGTATTGTACTGATGACTCGCGCTATGTCAGCATCACTCATGCTGGGATAAATAGGTAAACTCACCACGCGCTGATAAACATCTAAAGCCACTGGGAAATCATCTGGTTTAAATCCATAGCGATCTCGCCAATACCTTTGTAAATGTAAAGGAATAAAATGTACACTGGTACCGATACCCGCAGCATTCATGCGTTCCGTAAAGGTGTTACGATCAAGCGTCAATTCCTCTAGTTGTAATTGGATAACATATAAATGCCAAGCGTGAGTGCTGTATGGGTTCAAGTAAGGGGTATGGACTGGCAAGTCCGCTAAACCTTGCGTATACTGCGCTGCGATGTCAGCTCGTCGTTGCAGGAAAGTATTCGCTTTTTGTAATTGATGAATGCCCAAGGCGGCCGCTATGTCAGTCATATTGTACTTAAACCCTGGTGCCACCACTTCATAAGACCATCCTGGTAAGTTAGAAGAAGCCCGATTAAAGATATCACGGTTAATGCCATGTAAGCGCATAGTACGAATGCGCTCGGCATAATCAGGATTGGCTGTCACTATCATGCCACCTTCTCCCGTTGCCACCGTTTTCGTCACATAAAAACTATAGACGCTGATATCACCAAAGTTGCCTATCATACGCCCTTTGTAATAAGTGGGTAGCGCATGGGCAGCATCTTCAACGACTTTAATTGAAGCGCGATCAGCCAAATCCAGAATCGGCTCCATATCGCAAGCTTGTCCACCAAAATGCACCGGCAAAATCGCTTTAACGCCATCAACTTTGTCCAAAGTGGTAGCGAGTTTGTGAGTATCTATATTAAACGTCTTGGGATCAATATCCACAAACAAAGGATCGGCCCCTAAGTAGCGTATGACTTCAGCCGTTGCGGTAAAGGTATAAGGTGTTGTTATAACCTTATCACCTGCTCCAATACCAATGGCTTCAAGTGCCAAATGCAAGCCGGCAGTGCAAGAATTGACCGCTAACGCATAAGGTTGACCAACAAACTTGGCAAAATCCTCTTCAAAACGCTTGGTTTTGGGCCCTGTCGTCAACCAACCAGAACGTAATGTATCAACGACTTCATTGATTTCTTCTTCACCAAGACACGGTAATGCGAAGGGTAGAAAGTTATCACTCACCTTATTTCTGACTCCAGTGCCATTATTTGAGTTTAGGCCGATAATTCTAGTAACCAGGAAGCAACCACTTTAGACCATTGTAAATGCTTTTCCACATAAGCTCGGCCATTATTGCCTAGTTGTGTAGCGTATGCTGGATCATTAATTAAGCGTCGAACCGCGTTTGCCAACCCTTTGTAATCACCAGGATCAACAACAATGCCAGCTTGAGCTTCTGCAACTAATTGTGCACCTTCACCGGCACTGCTAAACAATACGGGTTTACCAGATGCCATGATAGGTAATGTTTTTGCAGGGCGTGTACATTCAAGCCATTTCGAGTCGCGAAAAGTAGAAACGCCAGCAAAGGCTAAACTATAGAGACGGGCAATCAATTCAGGGGGTTGAGAATCCCAAAAGAGTACATTTTTAAGCGCCTTCTGTTCGCAAAGTTGTTGAATACGCGCTTTGTCGGATCCCCCACCAACGCACAAGAATAATACATTCGTCTCCGTTAATAACTGTGCCGCTTGCAATATCACTTCCATACCATGTGCATAGCCATGTGTTCCCGCATATAAAATCAAGTGTTTACCCTCTGGTAAACCGAGAGTGGCTCGAAAAGCAGCATCCGCAGGTTGCGGTTGGAATAATTGTGTATCAACGCCATTAGGTAATAATAAGACTTTGTGTGCAGGAACGTGTTTATCGTTGATAAGAATTTGGCGAACACTTTCAGTGACAACCGTAACATAGTTCGCTTTACGATATAACCACCTTTCTAATTTTTCCGCCTGACGCAATGCAAAACCCTCATGCATTAAGCCGAGGGCTTTCACCGTATCGGGCCATAAATCGGCAACATTAAAAATAAAAGGCACTCGCCACCATTTCGCACACACATAAGCGGTTATGCCTAAAAACAAGGGGGGTGATTCGACAAAGATATAATCCGGTTTTTGCGCCTTTAATAACCCCCAAAAAGCCGTTACCATAAAAGAAAAATAATTCAGCAAACGTTTGATACTCGCCCCTTGTGCGGCATACATCCAAACTCTATGCACACGCACCCCTTCCCAAATTTCCTTTTGATAAAAATGTCCCCGATAATCAGCAAAAATCTGACCCGTAGGATAATTTGGCAAGGCTGTCACAACTTCCACTTGATGCCCAAGGCGTAGTAACTCACGAACCGTAGCTGCCAATCGGATTTGGGGCGCACCCGTTTCGGGTAGAAAATATTGACTCAGTATTAAAAAATGCATGAGATTATTAACCGAGTTATATTCACAAGGCTTACAGAATTTGAGTTATTAGATTTGAAAATCATTATTAAGATTACTATTCGCCATTCGCTATTCGCCACTTGCCATTTTAGTATCGTGGCCTCTTTTCAAAGGGTTACGTTTATTGAAGAACAAGTCTATTTAAATTGATTTTCGTTATTATACTATAATGCTAGATTGATGTTGAACAAAGTGTATAACACGGGATTTTGAAAGAGTTCAGGATTTTTAGTCGTTCATGAGTTCATAGGTTCAGTAATTCAGATATTAAATATTTTAAGGCGTTCAGGATATTCTCATTAATCACGATAAAACCGTTTATAAATCTTTATTTTATTGAACAACGATTCATCAAGATGCCATTTAAAAAAACTAACGAATAATATTGTCCACCCCTAATTCAAAAATGGCGCTTTTATTGTTGACATTAACAGTATAGATATCGGCAGAAAACCCTGCTACATTTAGAGGAATGATTTCCTCAAAAGGCTTGATATCCTGCTTGCAAACCTTGTTGGTTTGACGAACTGTTATCATTTTGAGTGTCAAGGTGTTGCCACTTTGCTCTTCGGTAATGTGATCAATTTTTGTGCAATCGTCATTGAAATAACCTTTGGCGATGACATTAACCTGTACTGGGAAGGTTTCAACTATCATCATCTCAATTTCATCAACAGGGGCATAATCGTTCGTTTCCTCCTGAACAAGAGTTATAACCTTTTTTTTGTCTATTGTATCAGATGAGGATAGATTGTCAGATGAGCAAGACACAACTAGAAAAAACATGAATATCATCAAAACAAAGTGACGGTGAGCAAGATTAAACATATTGGCTTCGTGCAAGTAATGGATTTGAATGGTACTAATTGATTGATTTTAACTATAGTACAACGAAACGTCGTAAAGCTACGCTAATTAGGAAACGAAGTTCATCGAACCGTAGGGAAGCTACGCGAAATAAACGAATAACCCAGGGTAGCGTTGAAGGACTTTTCAATAATCCACCAGGGCATGAATCGCAAATCACCCCCAGTTTGAAACGATAAGGCGAGCAATATAAAAATAATCTCGTTTACCCCAAACTGATGAGCTAAGAATTCAAATTAAGAAATCCAAATTGATGATGTCCAGCAACAAACGCCTCATCAAGCGTTTTTGATTAATATTATAAAATGCCGTAAAAGCGATTCGCTATTTGCGAATCAGAACGAACCTGAACCTAGAATTAACAAACCGAAAAATAATGTAAAATGACTTTATAAATTTCTTCCTTGCGGAGGGGTTTTGTCAGATAATCATTCATTCCTGCTTCTAAACAAATTTCTCTATCACCTTGCATCGCGTTAGCTGTCATAGCGATAATATAAGGACGCTGTATTTCAGACCCTTTTTTGATAATACGGCGAGTGGCAGTCAGTCCATCCATTTCAGGCATTTGTACATCCATAAAGACTATATCATAAGTTTTATCATGCAAAGCTTCTAAAACTTCTAAACCATTGCTAACAATATCGGCATCATGGCCTAGCCGTTTAAGCAGCAGTAGTGCGACTTTCTGATTAACCATATTATCTTCGGCCAATAAAATGCGTAGTTTTTTCCCCTTTATGGATTCCTCTTCAATCTGTTTTTTTAAAGTTATCGAAGTGTGAGCAGGTGAAGAATCGGTACGAAAGATATCGGTCAAGACTTCGTAAAGTCTTGCAGGTTTTATCGGTTTAGTTAGACTAGCCGTAAAAAATGGTACACAACGCTGGGGTAAGCAAACGGATGTCAGCACAACTAATGGTAAGGAAGAAGACTGATGCGTTTTGCTGAGTTTCTCTAATAATAAACAATTGTTTTTATCCGGCGAGCTGTTCTCCAAAAGAGCAATATCCCATTGTCTACCTTCACGTAAACAACTGAAAAGTTCAATCATGTTATTCGCAACCAAATGAGGTACCATCCCCCACCGCAAAGCTTGCCGTTGCAAAATAGTCGCTATAGTCAAATTGTCAATGCTAATCAAAAAACGTTTGCCAAGCAGATGAGATTGCTGGCAGTGCAGATAGGCATAAGGCTGAATGTTAGATTGAACGTGGGTAACAATACTGAAATGAAAAGTAGAACCTTTGCCAATCTCACTTTCTACCCAGATCCGTCCACCCATCAGTTCACATAGGCGTTTACTGATCGCCAATCCGAGTCCAGTACCCCCATATTTGCGGGTTGTTGATGCATCTACTTGGGTAAAGGATTGAAACAATTTGTTGAGGTGATCAGCTGAAATGCCCAGTCCGGTGTCTTTGACGGAAAAAATAATTTCATATTCCGATATTTCTTCTTCCAAAGAGTCTTTTTCAAAACCATAAGGAATGACTTCTTTATTGGGTTCAACAGCTTCCCCTTTTTCTAAAGGGGGATGTAATATTTTATGGGCCTTTACTAAAACGACAACTTCGCCTTGTTGCGTGAATTTAACAGCATTACTGAGCAAATTGACTAAAATTTGACGTAGCCGGGTAACATCTCCTATCACAATATCGGGCGTGTCATCTGCTATCAAATAAGCCAAATTGAGTCCTTTTTGAACGGCATGGTAGGCTAATAAATCAAGAGACTCTTCCACGCACACACGGAGATCAAAGGGCTGTTTTTCCAGTTCTAGCTTGTATGCTTCAATTTTAGAGAAATCCAGAATATCGTTGATAAGCGTCAGTAAAACTTCGCCACTAGTGCGAATGGTGTTAACGTTATCCTGTTGCTCTTTTGTGAGTGTTGTGTCCTGCAATAAATCAGTCATGCCAATGATCCCATTCAAAGGGGTACGGATTTCATGACTCATATTTGCTAGAAATTCAGACTTAGCGCGTGTCGCTTCCTCGGCAACCTCCCTGGCTAAGAACAGCTCATTTTCAATCGCATCCGCATGTTCAGTCGTCGTTTCCAGCAAAATGTCTAAATCTGTTTTTTCTCTATTGACTGTGTCAAGTTCTTGGTGCAGACGTTCTATTTCCAACAAGAAGTCTTCTCTAGTCAGTGTTTTTGCAGGCATGAACACCATGCGCTCCCATAAGCTTATTCCAACTCTAATGTCAAAGTGGGCATCAATCGTTGCAAGTTTTTTAACGATTTACCCTGCCAAGGAATTTTATTTGAACCTTGTAATACCATATCAACAGTCTTTTTCTGACGTACCCGAATGACAAATTTTGACAAGACATTGATGCCAGAACTGTTGAGAAACTTCAGTTCCTTCAGGTCAAAGTAAATCAAAGGGAGTTTCATATCAGCCACTTCATTAAACAAGTGCACAATAGGCTCGTATTCGTCCATACCACTTAATCGTAGGGCACCCTTGCAACTGATGGTAGTCGTTTCGTTATCGTAGCTAATGTGATAATCGTCAGTTTGAATTGCTTTAATTTCTGCCATTGTTCTCAATCTCCATTAGACAGTCAGTTGTGCCATAGTAGTAACAGCAATCACTTCTGGATCCTTTTTTACAGTTTCAAACTTCCACCCAAGGGTGGCCATATAATCATTTATCATGGACAATAAACCTAATCCAGATGTTTTTCCGTGGTCATCTTGGGCATTGTGTTCTAGCTGATTAATATACAATTCCTGTGGATCAGAATGTATTAATTCTTGGAGGTAGGCCTGAAATTTTTCCACTGCCAAGGGAGAAATACTGTTAGTCACACAAAATATGATGCGATCATTATACAAATAGAGTTGAATACTAATAGGATAGTGTATGGTTTCGTCGTTAAACTTCATAGCATTTTCCAACAACTCGTTGGCAATGTAGCCCACGGCACATTTGATCTCAGCGTGTCTGTTATTCGTATTTTCATCCTCATTGGCCGGAAAAAAAGCGGTTAAATAATCAGCTAGAAAATCAGCCGATAATCCGTTGTTTCGCCACCGGAGCTTAAGTGGAATAGAACTCGGCGAAAATCCTAATATTAAGTATTCTTCACTTTCTAGGGGGTTTTGATGAAAATCCCCAAATAATTGAACCATACCAATCCCCCTTACTAATCAATAATCAATACGCAAAAATTTTTGCACACAACAGCCTGAAAATCAGTTCTCGGCTTGCCATTTCGTTTATAACTTACAAACGATGTCCTGCGAACCTTCGGTGTGCTTCGCTAAGCTTATCCTGAATTCCTATAATGAATTTTATTCAATTCGGAACTTCGGAACTTCAGAAATCCTATATATGCTATAAACTTATATTAAACTTATTATTTTCATCCCAATTTTTGCTTTAAATTAAACCCATTTTATAAGTCGATATAGCCTTTTTCTTTTACATCATTCACATCACGGGGAAAACCTATCTGGGCACATTTTTTTCCCGCTACTTCTAATGACAAGGATTGTTCATAACGACAAGGATTATTCATAACGACAAGGATTGCTTATGAAGGGATAAAATCGTGATAATGTCTGGGTTTAATTCTTTCATGCGCAATCCTTGTCCTTTTTGTACTTGGAGAACACTAAATTTTTCGCCAACTTGTTCCTTGTGCGCTGTCTTCAAATATTATGCCTTTTTCTTTCAAACTGGCACGAATCTGATCTGCCTTCGCCCAATCTCGAAGCGATCGGGCCTTCTCCCGTTCGGCAATCAATTGTTCAATTTCAGAGACAGATAAACCGGCCTCAGTCCCTTGATTGGTAGTGCCTTGTAAAAAAGTTTCAGGCTCTGCTTGTAATAAGCCTAAAAGGCCGCCTAAATGACGCAAATCGCGACCCAGTTGCGCCGCTTTTCGTTGTTCTGTTTGGCGTATTTTATTGATTTCATGTGATAAATCAAACAACACTGCCAACGCTTCGGGCGTATTAAAATCATCATTCATTGCCGCCAGAAAGCGTTGCTTATAACGGTCATCAGGGCCAGAATCATCAGTATCAGGCAAATCCCGCAATGCCGTATAGAATCGGGTTAGAGAGTGTTTAGCACTCTCTAGCTCTTGATCTGAATAATTCAAAGGGCTACGGTAATGACTGGTTAAAATAAAATAGCGCACCACTTCAGGTTGATACCGCGCTAAGACTTCACGCACTGTGAAAAAATTACCTAACGATTTAGACATTTTTTCGTTATTGATACGCACAAAACCATTGTGCATCCACACATTAACAAAGGGCTCACCCGTTGCCCCTTCTGACTGAGCAATTTCATTTTCATGATGGGGAAATTGCAAATCCATACCACCACCGTGGATATCAAAATGATTACCCAAGCAATTCGTCGACATTGCGGAGCATTCAATATGCCAGCCTGGACGACCTTGCCCCCAAGGTGACTCCCAACTTGGCTCACCGGGTTTAGCCACTTTCCACAAAACAAAATCTAACGGCTGTTGTTTGGATTCATCCACTTTAACCCGCTCCCCAACGCGTAAATCTTCTATCCGCTTGCCAGAGAGTTTACCATAACCTTCAAAATGTTGGACAGCATAACACACATCACCATTATCAGTGATATAGGCAAAACCGTTATCCAATAAACGTTGTAGCATTGCAATAATTTCGGGAATAGACTGCGTTGCACGGGGCTCAACCTCTGGGCGTAGAACACCCAAGGCATCAGTATCGTCATACATCGCCTGAATAAAACGGGCCGTTAAACTATCAATATCTTCTCCATTTTCATTGGCACGCTGAATAATTTTGTCGTCGATATCGGTAATATTACGCACATAAGTCACTGAAAAACCTAAATAGCGCAAATAACGTACCACAACATCAAAAACCACCATCACCCGTGCATGTCCAACATGGCAGTAGTCATATACCGTCATACCGCAGACGTATAAACCGACTTTGCCAGGTTCAATAGGCGTAAAGGGTTCTTTTTGTTTGGTGAGCGTGTTATAAATAGTTAACATAATCATACATAATCGTAATTAATATTAAAAAAATAGGGTTGTTTCGTGAGTTCGGGAAATCAGAACAGTTTACTTATAAATCAAATCGTTATCCTAGACTAGGGTTATCCATTTTTTAATTTCAATTTTTAACTTCAAATACTGAGATTATTTTGCAACAACTCTAATATAAGATAATATTAAATCATATTCTATTTGCTCCACATTAGGATTTATTTAATTTAAATTTATTGTCTCCCTGAGCAATAATATCTTACATATTATCATGTTTTTTATAAATTATGATCTACAATCTAAGCCGCTTCAGTCTCAAATCAATCTATTAAAAAAAATCCTTTATCTAAAATGGAGTCAAATAACTCATTCACTTTAATATCACGGTTCGGTGGTTCTTATGCCTATATAAAACAATAAGTTAAGTTTTTTTAATTTCATTTTTGAATATAATCAAACTTTAGCAATCTTTATAAGCGATTGATTTTGATATAACCAAATCTTGTTTTCTACTATCTGAATGACCGAACCGAGGGTTTAATGGCATTAATCGTACAAAGCGTAATAAGCTTTGTACTCCAATAGCCTTCCCAGCTTTAGTATAGAAAAAATGCGATGCTTGAACTTTGCTCAAGGTATGAGTTTGAAAACTAAACAGGCTACGGCCTTTTTTTGATAACATAATTACTACCCTTGCCGTGCTTTTTGAGGGTAACCACTTTCTGTTCTTGGGCATGAAGCAAAAATTTATTGAATTGACTGAACCCATAGTCAGCTTCTTTAAATGCAGGATTCAGTTCCAACATCTTGTTTTTGATTTGAGAACTCAGCTCTTCTTTCCCTTCTTTTTCAAATGCCGCTATCGATTTCAAAAGCAGTTGATAAGCCATTGAAATATCAGGTTTAGTCGTCTTTTTCAAATTGCTATCTTGTGTCTTCTTTTCAGGTTGAGGCTCATTTGGGGTGGTTTTTGCCTTGCTATCTTGCGTCTTCTTTTTCGGTTGCACCTCAATCTGTGGCTCCTCAAGCTCTTCCAAGTCGGTTATTTCTTCTTCTCTTGGAAATATTTTTTTGCAGACAAAGGAAAGACAACACAGTTCTTTAATCACAGCCATTTTATGCTTGGGCGAGTAATCTCTAAAAGCATGATTGGCATATTTACAACAAACGACTAAATTATCTAAGTCATTTTTGCCACCCTTAGATTGTGGTATCACATGATCAAGTGTGGCTTCATTCATATCTAAAATGGCATCACAATAAAAACATTTACCACCTTGGTTAAATAACAAAGCATTCAATTTTTTCATAGCAAGAGGTATCCTATAATCAGGTGATAGGTGTCTTTATAAGAACGACAAGGATTATATATAACAAAGAATGAGATTGTGCTAATGTCTCAGTTTAATCCTTTTTTACAACCCTTGTAGTTAGTCTCAATCATCACACGTAACCGTTTTTAACCGAAATTTCAACAGAGAAATGACTCTGTGTGACTCTGGGCTACTTTGTGAACTCTATTCGATGTTCATTTTATTTGCACGCAAAAACGTGAACATTGAATGTTAAAAATCATTTTACAAACGCGGCAAAGTATAAATAAGAGATCAAAGTGTCAAACTTTTAAACTGAATCAGGTCTCTAAAACTGGAAAAACGCCCTTTTTTCAAATTCACTTCAGACGGCACATCAGAAGATAAAGTCAATAAGACACATTCGTCACTTTTTTCGGCAATCTGTTGACATCTGTCAAGGCTTACCCTACCCGTCGAGACAAAAGAAAAACAGCTATTGTTACGGCGTTCAAAGTGTATCAAATAACGCGCACTACGATTTTGATTTTCCAAATCAGAAAACAAGGCCAATTTTTCGGGTTTAAGGGGCGC
>JAYQWI020000659.1:0-11261 GCA_035871815.2 Candidatus Parabeggiatoa communis | reverse complement strand
CCTGACAATGCCCCTAATAAAGTTAAGCGTATTGGCGTATCCCGTTCAGTCAGGTTTTGTGATAATGCATCACGTAAATTCTTCAATTTTGTTTTTAACGTCATTTAAAAAAAAGCCCCTATATGTTCTTTCGCAATTTTGCATTCCAATAACCACAAAATAAATTTTGTTTAAAAAGTGGGCCTTTAAGTATTATTAAATAACCCTAAAAAAAACTTGTTTATTATACTTTGGAGGTGAGAATACCAAGTCAATAGTCTGTGTTTTTTTAATGTGACTATAATTGCGTCCCACACGACAATTATCAAGTCAAAAAGTCACTGTGATGTTTTGATAATAGGTGATAAATTGTTGAATGGAGAGCGGAAGGTAGTCGATGGGATGGTGAGCCGTTTCTGTTTGCTTAATATTTTTAGATTAGAGCAGGTGCGGCTTGAGTCGGATTGTCATTTGTCAGGTAAGCTATCAGAACATCTCTATTATGCGATAATTATATCTTAATATGGTTAAATAACGGTTATTAAGTAGCATTGATAATGTCCTGTTCCACTTCTTATAAAGATTTTTTTTGGCCTTGATATTTGACACATTTTAAACCTAAAGTTTGTACTTAAAGCTCATTTTATGAGCTTTTAGCCTTGATATCTATAATTTATCAGATAAATATCTTGGCCTTGAACATACTGGATAGCAAAGTTTTGATAAGGGATAACTGATAACTGATAACTGAAAAACCTATACACAAAAATGAAACAACAGTATAATATGCCCTCTTTAATTAACTCTGATGAAAGGAGGCTTTAGTGAACAACAGATTGAATTGCTGCATAGCTGCGATTTTGCTCAGTTCATCCGCGAGCAATGTCTTAGCTGAGCGTATCCAATGGAAAGTTGAAGATGGGGGTAATGGCCATTATTACGAAGGTTTTGAGGTGGCTGTGACTTGATGTTCAAGTCATTGCTGAACGGCTGAAAATAGCCCTTAAATAAGAAAGTAGCGGAGGAGGAGGATCGTCAAAAATTTTCAATTGGCGGTTTCAACCCAACAAGACGGCTTACACGTTAAGTTTTATAGCTCCCTGGTACAAGCCGTTGAATCCTAAAAGAAGTTGTACTAACCGTCGAGCAGTGGCTGTGATTAAACGTCGTAAGAATTACAGGCTTCATGATGAAGTACAATGAATTTTGTTCCTAAACGAATTAAAACCCAGTTTATCTGGCGTATTTCTTATCGATTGACAATCCCTGAGTTTTATTCATTCGTTTATAAACAAAATTCGTTGTACTATTATTCTATTTTCACGCTTCTGGATGGTGTGCAAGATGCGTCGGAATGTGCCTTGTACTTCGTAAATAACATAGGATAACTGTAATGATCTATAGTCAATGGAACCAAGCCTTAATTTCCTATTTTACCAGTGGTATGCCACAAGGAAGTAAAATCTATCTCAGTGTTGATGAAGAAGTTTTAGAAAGTATTGGGCAATATTTCTCATCTTCTCCAACCGGTGGTAATTGGTGTGCGGACTTTTGTGTCGCTGTGAAACAAGAGGTTATTGTTGATGAACAAGTGAAGTTAAGCCATTTGCCGGGTAAAGATGAACAGGGTTTGCCCAAAGGTGTTGCGTTTTTGGGGGCTATGGTTTTGGCTGCTTATCAGATGGCAGAAGATGAGGAAGTCAATCAAAGCAACTTTTTTCAGCGTTTTAAAGAAATACTGGATTTGCATAAGTCAGAATATAGTCGTCCACTGGGTATGAAATCTGGTGAGGAAGAATCGTTATGGCAAGATTGGGCGCTGTGGCTCAGACAAAAGGGTTTGGTACCGTCAGCACAACAAGGTGAGGGTTCAAGAATTTATATTAATTACCCCATTTCACAAACCTTATTGCGTCAAACTGACAAAGCGCAATTATACCAACTGTTTACCGAAAAACACTGGCAAGTGCAATGGGACGCACAAACACTCATCGTGCGTGTTCGTCAAGAGACAAGCCGGTTTCCTCAACATTTGCAAGGTTTGCTCACGGGTTATCAATTCAAGTCTCGTTATGAAACCATTGCTGAAGCCATACATGATGTTTACGAACAATGGCATGGCGAAGGATGCCCAACAACCGTGACTAAAAAAACGACACCGACTTGGAGTCATCACCTTTTTGCCGGTTTATATCGCACTGAAAATGTTTTTTCGGGAGTGGTAGAGTATTTTGTTTATCCGAAGCAAACCAGAAAACGACAGTTGCAGCAAATAGCCATTCAACACGAAGAAGCTATTTACAATCTGATAGAAGAACGTCCCGGTTGGTATGAACCGATGGAATGGAATATTGGTGAAAATGAATTAGAAACAGGGGCAAGATATCTCGTCCAAGACTCAGAAGCACTTGATGATCTGATTTTACCCCAACGTGATTTTTGGATTTTGGTTCATGATCCCACCAATCCAGACTCTGCTGATTATGCTTCTTGGGGTATTCCCTCATTAGGAGAAAAATTTGTGTTATTGTGCAAACAAGAACTGCTGTCACAATTAGAATTTTTGCAGACTGAACACTTGTTAGTATGGCAACGTCAGTCATATCCTTTTGGTGAAAGTAGTGATTGGATAGAATTACATGAATGTATGGTGATCTCGCCAGTCTGGGAGGGTGTTTTTATCGAAAACCAAGCACTTAAGAATGCTTTACAACCAAGTGTTCACTTGTTAGTGAGTTTTTCGGGTGGTTTACGTGTTCCTAACCATTTAGGAAAATGGTTAATTGGTTATGCGCCGCAAGTGACTATTTTTGGTTTTTACCCAACAGTAGAATTGAAAGTGACTCAACTACCAGATAATGCGATCATTTTTGAAAACGTGCAGAAGACAAATACTCCCATTTCAATCAATTTTCCAAAGTTGGGAGAATATCTGATTGAAGCCACTTATGCTGGTGAATCAAACGAGCAATTTATCCAGATTGTCGATTGGGATAAATTATCAATAACCGAACCGCAACATCGTGAAACCTTGTCCATTGGTAATGGGCAGATTTGTGGTAGTGTGATTGAAAACCACAGTGATCCGGTTTTAGACAAATCTGTTATAGAAGTCACACCTATCGAACAGTCCATTTCAGACAAATCCGTTATAGAAGTCAAACCGCTCGATAAATCCATTCATTCTTCTGATAAACCCGTTGGTAAAAAAAAGCCTTCAAAAGAGTCGTCTCAGACGCAACAACTTTCACTGTTCTGATCGGGTTATGGAGTCCAAAACTTTAGCTTTGGATTCCAAGTACAAAAAGGTAGGTAATATGTCGCAATCACAACGTTGGTATAAAGGTTTTTCTTACCGAGGAAGCCCTAAAAAACTCGTGGAACAAATTTCTAATCAAGTTCAACAGCATAACCTTAGTCAAGTGGTGCCACTTTTACGCATGGAAAAAGGCGTAGAATCTCGTAAACCATTTTACTTTTTTCTTGCTATTGAAAGTGCTAAAAAAGGTAACATACCTTCTGAATTAAGTCAGTCACATTTATTAGAAATGAATTATTTTAAGAAGCCAATTCTAGGTGCTGAGCATTTTGATTATGAAGACATCAAATCTATGGTAGGTATTGCCCATGATGTTCATGATTACACTCACAATATTCCTTATCAACCTGAACCGGTTAGTGATGACAATCCTTTTGATTTCACTACGTCATTAGCGAGCGAGCCTTATGTACCAAATGATGGTAAAGACTTGTCATTTAACTCAGAGCGACTTTTATACTGGCTATCTGCGCTAGGTGCAGGTTCTTGGGAATCCTTTAAAAAAGCCTGTCAATCACTAGAATTGGTAGAACCAAAACGTATTTTACGCAGATTTAAATTGTTAGGACACCTTGAATCTTCGGGTGATGGTTTACACTGGGCTATGTCTCCGACAGCACTGGTTAAAGTGAACTCGCAATCGGATTGTCAAGAATGGGTGTTGTGTGGGCAACGTAGTTTGAAATTAGTGCAAGCATTAGAACAATTGGCAACCGTGACATCGAGTAACCAAAGATATGCACCGCCTTGTATTCAGCTTCAATTAGCTCACTCAGAAAACCTGTCTGATCTGATTGAACAGATAAACGCTCAATTTTCTATCATCGATGCTGACGAATCCTCAAGCCAATTAGCGAATATCTTACCCGATATAGAAACTTGGCAACAGAATCTCATACCTTTGCAAGGGATTGTGTCCAGTTTATACGATTGGAAATACTTTGACGGCAATGATTTTATAGAGTGTGTCTCCCCAACCAAACCAGGCATGTATCAATCTTTTCCCAGAGAAGATGCAGAAAATCGTTTTCCTCGAACCCTATTTTATGATCAACCCAATAACCGTTGGTTACAAGGTGATTGGTATGGTTTACGTTTTTTAGCTTTACATCACCAGCTAGACAAAGCTTGTATTGTCCATTACGACAAAGTGATGAACCGTTTAGCAATACCGCTATCTCAACGATGGGCGGAACTTTATGAACGCGCTTTGGTGCTGGCTTCTGGGCAACTGCCAACCTATCAGCGAACTGAACAAAGTTGGTGGCTCGTTTATGAACGCATCAGTCCAAAATTAGCGACTCAACTGACTGATAAATTGAGAGTGACATTAACATATAGTACAACGAATGAATTAGGGGAATAAACGGATTTTTTTATTGTAGGGGCAATCCCTTGTGGTTGCCCTATTCGTTTATCCCCGTCATTCGTTGTACTCCATTGATTAATTGACATAAATACAAGGAATATTATCACCATGCATGATTTAATCGGCGCGTATCAAAGACTGGATCGTATTTATCAATTGTACATCAAAAGTGCTTTTCCATTGCGCTATCGTGCCCTGGCAGCAGAACGCGACAATTTACTACGGCGCATTGGTATTATTAGCCAACCAGCGTTGGTTGAGCCAATGCCTATTTATCCGTCGTCAGGAATGGATTTATCAACCGCCGCTGCCCAATTACCCTCCAAATACCGTGATATTGCACAATTGGGACAAATGCTCTTTGAACCGGGCGTAGAACTCTATAAGCATCAATGGGAAAGTATGCAGCAAGTCTTAGAAAATAATAAGGATTTGGTTGTCACTACCGGCACCGGTTCGGGTAAAACCGAATGTTTTCTGTTGCCATTACTTGCCCAGTTAGCTTATGAATCTCAAACATGGGCAGCGAATAGGCAACCCCCAGAAAATTATTATTGGTGGCAGGGTAATGATGATCGGGTTTCTCAATGGAACCATACGCCTCGCCCTAAAGCACTTCGTGGCTTAATTCTCTATCCGCTTAATGCCTTAGTTGAGGATCAACTGCGAAGATTAAGAAAAACCCTGGAACATCAACAGGTACACGATTGGCTTGATCAAGCACGGGGAGGTAACCGTATCACGTTTGGACGCTACACTTCACAAGCTCTGGTACCCGGTAAGCCTAACAAGCAGAAAATTAAACAACTCAGAGAGGAACTCAATAAGCAAGAACAACAACAAACACAAATTAGAGCCGATTTTCAAAGCACTGATGAGCAATATGATCCGGATTTGCCCTACTATTTTCCACGTATTGATGGCGCTGAAATATGGTCACGTTGGGATATGCAGGAAAATCCGCCCGATATTCTGATTACCAACTATTCAATGCTCAATATTATGATGATGCGGAGTATTGAAGAAAATATTTTTGCATCTACTCGTCAATGGTTAGCTGAACCCAATCATCCAGAGCGTCAATTTACCTTGATTATTGATGAACTTCATGCTTATCGTGGCACCCCGGGTACGGAAGTCGCTTATATTTTACGACTCTTATTATTACGTTTGGGTTTAACCCCGGATTCACCCAAATTGCGAATCTTGACAACGACGGCAAGTCTTGATGATAGCTCACTGAGTAGAAAATTTTTACGTGAATTTTTTGGACGTGACAATTTCGCTTTTATTAAAGAAGAACAAACCTTGCCTAAGCAAGACGCACGTTTCTCATTGCAAAAACACCAACAAGCTTTTGCTCAATTTGCCCAATCTATTCAGCCGGATCCGTTCGATCCTATGTTGCCACCTCAACCGGATGCCAATGAAGTACAGACAGCAATATCTCATTTGGCGATACAGTTGGGACAAGCCACCTCCCCTGAATTAACTGTGGCGCAGCAACTCGGTAAGGCACTGGAACAAGTCGATGCTGCGGATGCATTACGCGATGCTTGTCAGGCAAACCATGATGATGACAAAATTCGAGCAACTCGTGTCGAAAACTTAGACAAACAATTGTTTCCTGATGCTACAAATAATGCTATGGTATCTGATGCCATGCGTGGATTGTTGCTTGCTTTAGGCATGTCTCAACTTCCCAATACCGAGCGTTCACCGCAACCGGTGCGAGGACATTTATTTTTTCATAATTTGCAAAGTCTTTGGGCTTGTTCTAATCCAGATTGCACAGCAGATTCGGTTAATCAACAGCGGCGACAAACCGATCCAAATCCGCCCACCATTGGGGCTATCCACGCTCGTCATAGTCTGACTTGCATCTGTGGTTCGCGGGTTCTTGATTTGATTGTATGCGGAGTGTGTGGAGAAGTTTTTCTGGGTGGCTATAAAAAAACCACCAAAATCAAGCCTATTACTACTATTCTGACTGCCGATCAGCCCGATTTGGAAAACATACCTGATCGGGTTAACTTAAGCCAACGTTATGGTCAATATGCGGTATTTTGGCCACTTTCTCGTAAAATACCTGAGGGTAAAGTCTCCGCATGGCATACAATACCTCAAGATGTGGAATGGGAACTCAATAAAATAAAAAAACGTAAATGGGTAAAAGCTATATTTGATCGAAATACGGGTACACTGACACAAATTAGTAGCGGGCGAGCTAAACTTTCTGATGGAGAAATCGCGATATGGTTATATCATAGCCCTATCGAGAAGCCGGACGAACCGGCTTTACCCAGTAAATGTCCCCGTTGTGATGCCAATTATGGTAGGCGCAAAAAATTTCCGAGTCCCTTGCGTTTTCATCGCACCGCCTTTCAGAAATCAAGCCAAGTGTTGGCACGGGGATTATTGCGAGAAATACCGGCACCGTCTCATTCCTCACCACAGCGTTCTTCTCGTAAACTGGTTATTTTTTCAGATAGTCGTCAGGATGCTGCGAAACTGGCAGCGGGTATGGAAAATGATCATTACCGCGATATGGCTTATCTGCTATTGCTCCAATCATTTCAAGCCTATTGGGGTGATTTAGTCGCGTTTCTCCGTATGACTTGTGCGACAAATCCAGAGAGTTTGGAAAAATTACAAAATTTAAACACTAAACTTTACGCTGCGGTGACTCAGTCGCCACAAGCGCAAGATATGGAACGGCGAAATCGATTTGCGAATGCTAACAAGAACTTAACGACGGAAGCCTTATTCTGGATAATGGGTTCACCTGCCACCGATCAGCCGGCGCGTGATGAATGGTTGGCTTTATTACAACGCTATCCAGATAGAATCCATTTGCTAGATTTACGTCATAAAGTACGAGACGCACTACTGACTTATGGTATTTGTCCGGGTGGTTCAACTTTTCGAGCCATGAATTATTTTATTGGACAAGATGGTGGTAAGCAGCAACTGCCTTGGTTTGATTGTTATAATTGGACAGAAGGGACTGTCACGCAACTGGTAACACCCACTGACGAACAAAGTCGTCACATTGATTATTTAGCTGCTAAACTGAGCGAAGAATTAATGCTTTTGTTATTTCAGCATATCGCACGCACTTTTGAAGGGATTGGACAAGGTTGGGTAAGTTATCAACCACACGGTAAGCCATTGGCTAAAATTGTTCAAGCGACTGATGCTGTGATTCGACAATTAGGTATTCGACGCTCGCACCAATATTCTCCTTATTTTCGAGCGGGTAATGATGATACTTTACCAACTTATGTCCAACGCTATATGGACAATATTGTTCTCGATCCAAAGGAGGTGCAACAACAATTGATACAATCACAAGTCGGCATTCCAAGCAGTTCTAAGCTGGTACTCAATCCAGACAAACTTTACTTAGTACCTCCACCCTGTCAAAATGAGGAAGCCAGTCAAGGATATCGCTGTCCCCAATGTAATGCTTTTTATCTTCAAGCAGCGGGTGGTTATTGTCCAGAATGTAATGATCCACCTATCAAGTTGGAGCCAGGCAAAAATACTCAAGACTTTGATTATTATACCTATCTCTCTGAAAAATCGGGCGAGCCTTTCCGCATGAACGCCGCTGAACTCACTGGACAAACGGATCGTGATGATCGAGATAAGCGGCAACGTTGGTTTCAAGACATTTTTATCAACCAAGAAATTCCACAGGTACAAGGTATTGATTTATTAAGTGTAACAACGACAATGGAGGCGGGTGTCGATATTGGTGCTTTGTTGGCTGTGATGATGGCAAATATGCCACCGCGTCGTTTTAATTACCAACAGCGCGTAGGACGTGCTGGGCGACGTTCTGCCGGGGTTGCGTTGGCAGTTACTTTCTGTCGGGGGCGTAGTCATGATGATTTTTATTTTCAACGTCCAGAAAGTATCACTGGTGATCCGCCCCCACCGCCTTATGTCGATATGACGAGCGTACCGATTTTTAAACGTGTCTTCATTAAAGAAGTGTTAAGATGTGCTTTTGCAGAAACCGGTATCAGTGCGAGTTTGGAGGAACCGGATAATGTGCATGGTGAATTTGGGGGGGTGACTCAATGGCAAACATTTGAACCGGCGATTACCAATTGGTTGAAGGCACCTGAAAATGAACCCACTATCAAAAATATTTTAACAACATTAATGTTTCAAACCGCCTTAACAATCAGTGATCAGCAAATGATTGGTTATAGTCGCTACGATCTGGTGCCAGAAATTGGGGATATTGTGAATGATCCCAGTTATACCCAAAACACGCTCAGTGAACGGTTAGCCAATGCAGGGCTATTGCCGATGTTTGGCTTTCCCACCCGCAATCGTCCGCTATATACGCGCTGGCCTTCATCAGGTTATCCTTGGCCTCCAAAAGGTGTGATTGATAGAGAGCTAGATGTGGCACTCAGCCAATTTGCGCCCGGCTCACAAACGGTTAAGGATAAAGCTGTCCATACGGCTTGTGGTGTCGTTAATGTATTTCCTCAAGGGAATCACGTCAAAACAGAATCTGGTTTGATTCCAACACTGCTACAAAATAACTCTCAATCTTTGGGTTTATGTAGTCACTGTCAAGCCGTTGTGTATCCACATATTCCATTAGAGCAACTCTTGCCTGGCGAACAAGAACCACCCATCCATACGTGTCCTGTTTGTGGTGAACTTGCTTTACGTTGTTTAGATGCCAGAGAACCCAAGGGATTTTTTACCGATTTAAAACCAGAAGATTTTGATGGACAATTTGAATGGCAACCCCGTTCAACGCGCCCTTCTTTGAGTATTCCAAAAAAAGAGGTTCAAATTTCCACCACTTATGAATCAATTGGTAATGCTGAAGTGGCCGCTTGGAATGATCATATTATTTCGGTTAATGATAACGGGGGCGTGGGTGGCTTTGATTTCGGCGAAGTCATGATTTATGGAAAAACCAAACCAGGTGCTTATGCTCGTGCTGGAGAAAAAAATGATCGTGTATCTACTTCTAGCCGAACCTACCGAGTTGCTTTACTATCAAGGCGAAAAACGGATATTTTATTGGTGAATGTCAAAAAATGGCCTCAAGGTATCTTTGCGGATCCCACCACGATTGAGGGACGATCCGCTTGGTATTCTTTGGCATTTTGGTTACGGATAGCGGCGGGCGCATTGCTTGATATTGAACCGTTGGAATTACAAGCGGGTTTTCGCGCTTTGCCGGGACAATCACAACCGGTTGGTGAAGCTTTCCTTTGTGATCAACTCGAAAATGGGGCTGGCTATTGTCAATTTTTGGCACAGCCGGATAACTTTAAACAATTAATGGCGCAAGCAAAACCTACCAATTTGGGGAGTATTGCTTGGGAATGGATGGCAACGCCGGGACATAGTAATGATTGTGACACCTCCTGCAATTTATGTTTGCGGGATTACCAAAATTTGGCTTATCATGGATTATTAGATTGGCGCTTAGCTTTAGATATGGCACAATTAATCTTGTCAGACTCAGCCAAAATTAATCTCTATTCGGAGACGTTACCCAATTCTTGGCAAAACCTTGTCGAAGGAGAACAGGCACGTATTTCGGTAACTCTACAACGCCTTAGTTATAAATCGCCCACCACATTTGGCACACTCACGGGTTATGTTCATAAGTCTCCAATGCGTAAAGTTATCCGTATCATACGACATCCCTTATGGCAAGATGATCATCCAGACTGGCTGGTTGCCAAGGCTTCCGCACAAGCGCAGTATCCAGATTATGAAGTGTTACCGGCTAATCCATTTAGGATTCTCAGACGGCCAGGAGATTATGTGTAATACTAGTGAAAGATAAGGGCAGACACGTAGATATGCCCCTACAATACGTGACAGAAATAGATTTACGTAGGGGCGAACATGAGTATTCGCCTTATTGTGAAATTATTTTTCTGAAGAGGGCTTTGAAAATCGTGCCATGCTTCGATCAGTTTAAGTTGCCCAAGTTGCCCAAAAATAGGTGAAATTTAGCTTCGCTGGCCTTCGGCTCAGGCAAAAGTTTTTGCGCGCAAAAACTTTTGCCTGAAATACTGAACAGTCACTGTTCATGCCAGTTTTGAGTTTTACTGATGTTAACATCTATAGAAACTTGTTTAGGTGGGCGCATTCCAAAAAAAAGGATCAATCTTGACCTTCGCAAAATAAATTTTGCACTCCAGTCTTCGCAAAATAAAGTTGGGGATGGTGGGCAAGCGGGTGGTAGGTTTTTTGGATTAAGTTTGAATATGTGGCACCCGCTTACCCACCCTACGAGAAAATGTTTTGCCCCAAGATGAGGGCAAGCGATAAAGTAGAATGGATTAAAAGAATGAACAGATTAACTCAATCTTACCAATAAACTAATCCGTTTATTCCGTTAATCCGTTGTACTAATCCGTTGTACTATTATTCTCCTCTAAACTACCAAAAAGCTTAGTGATTTCTTCTTTAATCTCTGGACAAACTGCCTGCCCTTCTATTTCTCCCAATTTTCTGTAGGACTCGAATTGAGCTTCGTTGAAAAACTGGTCGGCCGTTGTTTCGTCAGGAAAGCTGGGATTTTGACGACGGTAGGCG
>JAYQWI020000658.1:0-6942 GCA_035871815.2 Candidatus Parabeggiatoa communis | reverse complement strand
CAAGGCTATCGCGCTATAAAACCTTATCTGATATGGCTTAGAGCACATTGCTATTTTCAGGGCTAATTTTGTAATAGTATTGATTTTTGAAAAATTGATTATATTTTTATATAAAATATATCATAAATTCAGTATTATAGTATATTATCCTAAAAATGGAGATGCGCTTTTTAGCTTTTCATATCAAAAAAAATTATACTGCAAAAAGCAACGGAAAACAAACAAGAGAGGTTATTAATTATGTCACAATATTTAAATAGAGTTATCGAAGAACATTTTAAATCACTACCTGATCCAAGAAGAAGAACAATGAATCTACGTCATAATTTTATTGATATTTTAATTATAGCAATTTGTGCGATAATATGTGGTGCAGATAGTTGGGTAGTCGTGGAAGAATTTGGTAAGGCAAAGGAAGATTGGTTCCGAAGTTTTTTAGAACTTCCAAATGGCATTCCTTCTCATGACACCTTTACAAATGTGTTCAGAAAAATCGCTTCAAAACAGTTTGAAGTTTGCTTCATATCTTGGACAGAATCCATATCAGAACGATATGAAGGAAAAGTTGTTAGTGTTGATGGAAAAACATTGCGTCGTTCTTTTGATTCTAGTTGTGACAAAAAAGCGATACACATTGTAAGTGCTTGGGTATCAAAGAATTCTTTAGTATTAGGACAGGTTAAAACAGATGAAAAATCAAATGAAATTACGGCAATTCCAGAATTACTAAAAGGCTTGGAATTAAAAGGCTGTTTGGTCACGATTGATGCAATGGGTTGTCAAAAAAAGATTGCAGAAACCATAATAGAACAAGAAGCTGATTATATCAATGCAGTGAAAGACAATCAACCAAAGCTTCATCAAGCAGTGCAAGATTATTTTGCACAAGCAAATAAAGTTGTTTTTGAAGGATATAATGTTGATTATGCTGAAACTCTTGATAAAGGACATGGACGTATTGAGTCCAGACGTTGTTGGGTTGGCTATGATGCGCTTCCGGATATAGATTGTTCAGAAAATTGGGAAGGATTTAAAACGGTTGTCATGGTTGAATCTGAAAGAACGGTTAAAGAAGAAACAACTATTGAGCATCGTTATTATATCAGTAGTGCAGAAAATACTGCAGAAAGTTTATTAAATGCAAGTCGAGAGCATTGGGGAATTGAAACTTCATTGCATTGGAGGTTAGATATTGCTTTTCGAGAAGATGAATCAAGAATACGCAAAGGTAATGGTGCAGAAAACTTTGCCATTTTAAGACACATTGCTTTAAACTTACTGAATAAAGAAGACACGGCAAAAATTGGCGTGGAGAATAAACGGCTCAAAGCTGGGTGGGATGCTTCATATCTCGAAAAAGTGTTAGCCGGACTGGCTTCATAGCGCGATAGCCTTGAACCTCCCCCCAGGACGACCATTTAAAGTCCGTAGACCCGATTAGGATTATGATATTGATAATCAAGACTGTCAGAGAGGCGAGTAGAGACGGAGGGATGTTGCTCTTTGCGCTTTTCACTGTCACCCCAGGTAGTAAGCAAATAATTGTGAGACCCGAAGATCCCCCGTTTAGTCTCTTGAGTCGTTTTACGAGCGAGTGGGATGCGAAAAACATCCCATCGGAATGGCTCAATCTTAACAAAAAACATAGTGTGAGTATAAGTCTGCCACTCGTAGGCGGGGATATCACTGCGCCCAACAGCATATGCCGTATTATCCCCCAGTTGTCGCCCTCTTAATGTTTGCCGTCGAGCACCATGGTTGTAACTCATCACGTGGTAATAACCCTTCCACATTAGATCATTATCATTTGTATACTCCCCATTATTATCATGTAAAAATAACACATCTTGTGTGTCGGCACTAACATAGATTCTGGCCGAACACCCGCATAATCCACTGGTTGCGCAAACGGTAAGAAGTGGTGCATCGTTAGGGATTAAACAATCTCCTACCCCATTCTGTCGATAGACGTTACCTGGTGTATATTTGGGTAAATATGGAAAGTAATACAGGGTTCCGCGAGCGGAGCGTTGAAGCGAAAATCCAAAGACAGGAGGGCCCAAAAACAGAAGGTCATCAGTAGTAGCCTCGACGCGGCTTTCAGCAACAGAAAGTGTACAGGACGGAGGAAAGAACTGTCCCCCCCCATGACCGTCCTGTACACTCAGAAAAGTAAAGCCTTTCAATGCTTTTAGGTGCGGATGTGCGAGGAAGAGACCCAGGTAGGGGCCCCCGTTAGCAAGGGTATGGGCCTCGGTAGGCGTCATTTTGGATTATTCCCGATGTGGAGACATACGATAAAAAAAACAGTAGAGTTGTCCGATCGACGGTTCTCATTAATGACAGAAGAATAAGAAATTGGAGCCCTACAAGTGAAATAAAAGCTGTCCGCGTCCATTTAATCATTGAAAAAGAGTTAGAGTTGTGTTTTTTCATCACATCCGAGTAGTAAACTGTTTTTGGAATTCCATGTTTGGTCAAAGCAATTGTTATTCCAAATATTTTTTAAATTTTAATCTGTAAACGTTTTATGACACAATGGTGTACGGGTAGGCAATGAGGAACTAATTTCCGTAATAAGATTATCATCCATCACTTCATTAAAGAAATCACTAGAAGCTGAAAGTCGTTGTTTTTTAGTCTAACCCAATTCTAAATATTGTTCATGGGGTCTAATGAAATCGTCTTTTTCCCCATAAGCATTGCATCTGTAACATGACGAACGATATTCTTCAGGCTTTACCACCATACCAGCCGGTACCGGATTTAACTCAATATATCGATAACAAGACAACCGATAATGCTCACGATCAATACTATTAGCCTTTAAAAAAGGTGCCAGGCTCAAGTTATTTTCTCACTACCCCACTCCTAAAGCGTTGTCGTGTCCAACAAAATACAATAAAGGAAAAAAAAAGTACCAATCAATCGAAATTAATAACAAACCCCAAAGTGACACGAGTTAAGAATTTAAATCAACCCCACTCTCAACCCACCGCCACCAAAAATGTTGATACTTGGCTAGGCGTTTTTCACAAGCCCCATCGGACTCCAGTGACTCCATTCTTTTGAAATGATTATGCCATGATTGAGCGCAGATGTCCACACCATCGCCCTGACTCGCTATCAAAACGATAACCCATAAACTCAAACCCGCGGGCCACTCGTCCGATAAAAGTTTTTCCCGGATGTTTTTCCACCTTAAGCGTATAATGGAATGGTGGGTTTCGCTCTCGCTCTACCCACCCTACGTTCGATTTTTGCGCATCTTCAAATAATGATTCCTTCTGTATATCTAATGACTATATAGGCGGAAATTTACCACCTCAATAGTTTTGTTAGTTTTCAATCTCCTTAAATTCACCTTTAGCTACTATCTCTCTGCATATATCCATGGTATTATTTGTTCAATCATTCTTTTAAAAGATACTTCTACGTTTCGAATTGCGTCATCAAGTGCAGATTCAGATACAAAATCAATAATATAACTCAAAGGCTTTCCCTCATATGCTCTATTCATAAAGACGGAAGTGATCTTATGCTCAGTAGGGAATTCATTTCCTGTACAGAATCTAAAATGGCTTTGAGTATGAGCCAGCATGCTGAAAACAATCGTTATAACGGGTGCTTTTTGCATCTCTTCTATGCATTGTCCAAAACTTTTAACATTTTTATCAGTCATGAAGTTATTAGCCTGACCAATAAAGGCTCCTAATTTAGAAGTAGCATAACTAAGTGAGTCCGATTGATGGAGTTTAAAATAAGGATTATTATCTTTTCCTTTTTTCTCAACATGTGCAACAGAATAAAACCTACAATCTTCTTTAAATTGATGATGAATGTCCTTTACCTCAATTTTAGTATATTCAGAGTTAAAAATTGGGTAGACAAATCTATTTTGCATTCCTCTATCTCTTGAGGTACTGATTTGGCAGTAAAAACTATCACTATCAACAAATCCATATTCGGTTTGTCTGTTAGCCTTTGTCCCAAACATCACATATGGCATTGAATTATCCTTACATTCCACACCAATTTGTAGCATTGCATAAACTTTTTTTCCTGATTTAGTTTCTAAATACCCATTTCTTATTGCAATTAGATCAAGCTCTACGTCTTTTTCTCTACTTTCATCGAAAAAGCGATAAGATGGTTTTACATCAAACCCATTTTCAAAGAATTTTTGGACAACTCGAAGTTCGAACGGATATCCTGACTTCTGAATTAACTTGTTAATTTCTGTGCTAGTTAACTCCATTTCAATCTATCCCTCTTATTTTACTAATGCCAGTGAAATGATTATGCCATGATTGAGCGCAGATATCCACACCAGTGCGCCCAGACTCGCTATCAAATCGATAACCCATAAACTCAAACCCGTGGGCCACACGTCCGATAAACGTTTTCACGGGATGTTTTTCAACCTTTAGCGACTCCAACACTTGGTTGGCTTGTTTAATCGCCCCCCTTAAAGGCCCTCGGCTCGGCGCTAACACCACCCAATCATCCATAAAGCGGGCATAAAACAAACCGGTATTGGTCATCGCATCATCCAGCGGTTTCAGATACACCCCGCCCATCAACGGCGACAACGGACACCCCAAACTTATCCCCAAATCAACCTTGATGCAGGACGGGGTTTGCACTTGATGTTGGACGGGGTTTGCAACCCGGTCCGTCACGTTTCCTCCTAAAACGTTGCCAACGGGATTGCAAATCCCGTCCAGATCTAAGACCCATTAATGTTTATTCCTTTTTAATCTCTACCTTGCTCGCTTCATCAAATATCCAGTTTAATGTATCAAACACTCTTTGCAAGTTATTAGGTTCTTCTGGGTAGTCAGTCGCATGTCGTTTTCTTTTATCCTTTGTAAATAGGGCCTCTTTTTTCTCAAACTGACCTTGTGCCATTGTTCACCGGACGTGACCACCGCATAACAGACTGTCGCGCCTTGTATTGATGCTGCATACATTTCGGCTAAAGCCTGTGCCCAACCTTCATCCCAATCCTCTTTTTTAGCTTCAATCACACACAGAGGCGGCACGTCCATTATATCTATCAACAATATTTGTTGGGCGAGCAATGAGAAAATCAGGTCTGCCAGAGAGATTTTCTTCAGGTTTTACATGGTAGGAGATGTGTGACCAAACGCGAAATTCCTCATAAGCATCATCAAATATATTCAATATAGGTTTGATAATATCTTCACAAATAGCCTCATCTGAAACGAAGCTCACTCTATCCCCCAATTGATTTGTGATTTTTTTCAATTCTGACGAAGGTATCGTAAATGGTAAACCTTAAAAAAAAAAGCCATCTTCAATGATGAGATTGAATTTTTTAGCGACCTCTGAATCCTTTTTAAAATTACCAACACCCCTGATTTTCAGAGTCTCCCTTTTGTTGTCCCACTTTATAAATCATAATTAGAAGGAATTATAAACCCGGTTAGAGCGATAGCGAAACCCACCAATTAATACCAGTCGTTTTCATTAAGTACTTAACCCTAAATTTTGAGGTATTTTAATAGAAGCAACCAGTGGTTGCCCTTTTGCCTAAAATACCGGTTTATTTGTTCTTCAGTACTTATATCATTATTTTCTTATCCTCCCCTATTTTCTAGGTTAAATCCCCACTAAAATGTAAGAAGAGGTACTCACTACTAACCAATGCAGGTCTTACCAATCTATGAATGACATTAACGGGTGAGTCATGAAAACACATAAATTGTATAAGGTATTTTGGTTAATTGAGTTATTTAAACGGGTCATGAAAACCACGAATTAGGTCATTTTTTGAACTGGGTTCTGGGGGCTAACATTATCTTTAATTTTAATTCACTATTTGCCATTATTATTTCTAATTTGATCCCCACTTTTGCCGTCGTGACTCCCCTGTTCCCTTATGCCGGTGTTCGGTATTACACAGTTAGGATAGCGTCGGGTCTGTAGAGCCATAGCGAAACACCCCATTTAGTTTGATTTGATGTTATTCTTAGCTGTTCCTACATAACTGGAATCCCTAAGTTTCGACAAATTTTTTTTGCCAGTTGATTTTTTATTTCGGTATGCCTCGGTACGGCTTCGGTCGCACCCGATATTGGATTACTCCATAAGGAATGTGCCCACCATCGCGTTTCAAATAACAACCATACCGACGTAAATGTTTTAGAAATGTTGTCCTCTTCATAAATTCATGGTCACTTTATCGCGGATGGCATTCTTCGGTACGCCGCGCAGGGAATCCTCCCGCCTATCTTCAATAATTAATGCTATAGCCTCTGTCAAATTGTTTTTACATTCTTCTATGCTTTTTCCTTGACCATTTGCCCCCGGTATCTCCGGACAATAGGCAATATACCCCGGTTCATCGGGTTCGATGATAGCCGTAAATTCATTGTGCATCGTTTGTCTCCTAATGGGAAAAAGGGGTCAGGCTCAATTTCTTTTCTCCCCTCCCTACTCCTAAAGCGTTGTCGTGTATCACAAAATACCGAAAAAGAAAAAAAAGCAAGTACCAATCAATCGAAATTAATAACATACCCCAAAGTGACACGAGTTAAGAATTTAAATCAACCCCACTCTCTACCCACCGCCACCAAAAATGTTGATACTTGGCAAGGCGTTCAGCATCAGCCCCTTCGGACTCCAGTGTCTCCATTCGTTTAAAATGATTATGCCATGATTGAGCGCAGATATCCACACCAGTGCGCCCAGACTCACTATCAAATTGATAACCCATAAACTCAAACCCGTGGGCCACACGGCCGATAAAGGTTTTCACGGGATGTTTTTCAACCTTAAGGCAACGCGCAAAAATAACTTGAACATCTTTTTGGATTTTTGTATAGTGCTTCTATGAAAAAAAATTACGAAACAGAGCAGATTTTAACAGAAAAATTCATGGCATTAAATCCAGTCCTGAATGAAATGTCACGACGA
>JAYQWI020000657.1:0-7508 GCA_035871815.2 Candidatus Parabeggiatoa communis | reverse complement strand
ATTCCGCTAATAAACTCTTTCGCTTGTTTCCCCTAACCGGATTTGAAAACGTCACAGTCAAACACGTCAATCCCGTTCAAGGCGGCAAAACCTATTATGTCCCATCTCAATATGAATCATTTGAATTGGATGAACAAACCGGCCCAGAAACGATTTACTTCGTCTCCTCCAAACAAGCCGATATTGTATTAGAGCAACAATATCAAGCCTTCCTGCTTTCCGAACAACAGCTTGCCCAGCAAAAACAACTACAAGTTTAATTAGTGAACACCCTACGAAACAGCAAAGGCCCGAAAAGCCGTCTCAAAAATGATATTGACGGGATTAAAACCACTTGGCAAGAAGACGGGCAAACCTTTTCCATTTTACAGCAACTGCAAAATATGTGTAATGGGTGTGTTGATGTCATGACTTTCTCACATGTTCAATAATAAAATCATCAATGCAAACTTTAGTTTGCCAATACGTTTAATTCGCGAGAGGCCTTATTTGGAGTGCAAACTTTAGTTTGCCATTAGTTTAATTCGCGAGAAGCCTTATTTGGAGTGCAAACTTTAGTTTGCCTTACGAGAGTTGATAAAATGAAAAAGAAACGATCTGAGAGTACACGCGGCACAGATGAAAGTTTTTTGAAACTCATGACGCTCAGCGGCAGCAGTCTTTTAAAACTACTGGGCGTGCCTTCTGAACAAGCCGATCAATATCAATTTCGTTCAGTGACACTGAAGGAAAAAACCTTGATGCCCGATGTGGAAGCGATACCGATGTTAGACAGTGAGCAAGGCCCTGTTTTTATTGAGTTTCAGGCCTATCACGATCCCTTTATTCGCTATCGACTGATCGCATCAGTCTATCAAGGCTGTGCCCAACAACGGTATAATGGCAGCGTTATCGCTGGGGTTGTCTATACCGATTCAGAATATCAAAAGGCCGCCTTACCGCTCAATACGGCCTTAACAGCGGTCAGAGGTTGCCAAATAAAAAGCTGTTTTAAAGAAGTGGTTTTGACCGATTACACAGAACAAAAGCTGTTGAAAATCGATCCCAAACTGACGGTTTTGGCACCGTTTACGTTACCCGTGAAAACGGAGAAAGTCACGTTATTTAAGAAAAGCCAAAAATGGTGTGATCGGATAGTCCAAGTTTTTCCAACTCACCAACAGCGGGAAGCATTAGATATCTTAGGATTATTTGTCTTGAATAGATTTCGAGATGTGACTTACGAGGAGGTTGTTGCTATGTTAAATTTTGATTTGATGGAGAGTGTCGCAGGTAAACAAGTTTATGATATGGGGTATGAAAAAGGGGCAGAGAGTGGGGAACAGAGAGGGGAACGGAAAGGGGAACAGAAAATGGTGCTTGAGGCCCTAGAGGTGCGATTTGGCGCAGTACCTGATCTGATTAGCAAGCAAATTCAGAAGATTTCGCAACAGAACGTATTGAGCGATCTGCTCAGACAGGCCATACAATGCCAAACGGTCAAGGATTTCAAAAAAACCCTATCAGCCAGTTTACCGAAAACGCCTAAACGGAAGTAAAACTTGGGCGAACACGCAGGTTCGCCCCTACAACCAATATCTGATGTTTTGTAGGGGCATACCTGCGTGTCTGCCCAATAGATGGAGGTAAGACTATGAAATCACTGCTCTTAGTTTGCTTAATCTCAGGCTTCAATCTAGCTTATGCAGAAACCCCATTATCTTTTCCGACTACTGAAGCTTCAATCGTTCAAGCCTTGACACCTCAACCGATTCGCCAAAGAAAAGGTTTTGGTGGTAAAGGGGTTAAAGCGATTAGAAAAGATAACCCCAAAGTCGGGGCCTTCATTCTATTTGATTTTGATTCGGCCGTGATCAAGCCAGAATCTTATCCCTTGTTACGCGAATTTGCTCACGCTTTACAAGACGGATTAGCAGATGTCAATATCATGATCGCGGGGCATACTGATCATAAGGGTACAGCAGACTACAACTTCCGGTTATCAGAGCATCGTGCAGAAGCGGTGAAAAATTTTCTCGTTTCAGCATACCAGATTGAAGAAAATCGTTTAACGCTAAAAGCTTATGGCGAAAATCAACCGATTGACTCGAATGAAACGGAACAAGGCAGGAAGAAAAATCGTCGCGTTGAGTTTATCAGGCAGTAAAGGCGGGCGTATTTCGCAAAATAAATTTAGAACGAAAATTTGCGACGGCCCCTTTTCAATATACACAGCGTATCCACAAAATATTTGAGGTGATAAGTGAGAAAATGATGACACAAAATCAAGACTCTATGCTTTGTCAACACTGTTATGCTTGGCGTTGTCATCCTGATGACCGTTTTTGTGGTCATTGCGGTGATAATTTATTACAGGTACAGGTAAGTATTGAACCGGTTTCAACCATTTATCAGGGCGGGAAGGTGCCGAATCGGGTTACGACGCTTATTCGTAATGTGCGCGGCGGTTTGGGCGGAACCCACTTTTTTTGGCGTAATCAGGCCACTGGGTTTGAAGTGCCTCTGGTTAATTTAGAAACGGAGGCCCTGAATCAACCCAATGAACAGGAAAGTTATGCGACGAATAGTGCTGAATTGGAACTTGATCCGGCCGTGCCTGTTGAATGGTTTCTGATGCATCAAGTCTCACCTGATAAAGCTTATCGTCGTGCGGTTTTATCTTGTGCGATTCCTCAACCGCATTTCGCTTTGGATAAATCGGAATGCCTACTCTTAGATCATAAGGGCGTTTTGCCACTGACGTTACGCCATGAGAGTGGTGGGCGAGCGACAGTGGACAATATCAGCGTCAGTGCGTATGAAGGGGCAGCCTTGAATTTGCCAGTGCTTGATCCCGGACTTTTTCCCTTTAGCTTATCTGAAGGAGAAGAACAAGTTTTGCATTTGCCATTGACTGACGAATTGTTACGTGTCTTGCAAGGGCGGCCTCTGGGCCTTGAACTGGTGTTAGCGGTGCATATCAAATATTTATCCCAGGCCCTCGACTTGCCTTTAAAACTCCGTGTGCCCATTCCGGCGCGTCCGAGATTGAAACTGCCTGAGCAAGTGAGGGCTTTACAAGGTCGTTTGTTACGTTTACCAGTGCCGGTTGAAAATCAAGGCGGAGAAAGTTGTCGCCTTAAAAATGTGCAAGTCAAAATTCGTCTTGGGCCCAAAAAACTCTGTAGTGGTGCTTCACACTCATCCGTGCAGGGAGAATTACTGGAAGCCGGAAAAACGCATACCCATTTGGTTCAAATGGAACTGGTTGATAATGAGCAAGAACAACCCCTTGCGGCAAGACGATATCAATGCGATGTACAACCCGTATTGGTAGAAGAAGATTTGGAAACGCCTAAACAAACGATTGAATTGACAATCTGCGCGCCCAAACCGTATACCGGAACCGTTGCCATTGACTTTGGCACCACGGCCACTGCTGTCGCTTATCATCCTAAAGGTAAAGCGGGACAAAGTCCCATGCCCCTGTCTTTATCCGATCAAGATCATTTTATACCGACGGCTATCGCATACTATTTAAATGAAAAAGACGAATTGCAATATTGTATTGGCGATGATGCCATTGCATTATTAGATAATGAACAGATATCAGATCGGGTTTATTTGGATAATCTAAAATGGCAACTGGATAACACCGAACCCGTATTATTGCCAGATGGCAGTGATAAACTTTGGGAAGACATCGCGGTTGATTATCTGAAAAAGATTAAAGAAATGATTGAAGAAGATAGCGATATTGTTGCCGTGGTTGAACAGATTGCCATTACCCAACCGTCTCGCTTTCATCCCCTACTGACAAGGGCCTTAAATCGAGCTTATTATAAAGCAAAATTAAAACCCCTAGCGGTTTCGTTAGGCGATAAAATACAAAACGACATAGCCGAAAGTTGGCCTTCCTTAATCACTTGTTTACCTTTGCATGATCTGAAAAGCTTTCAAGATGATACTGTCGGTTATCAAGTCTTAGGCGATAGCACATTGATTGGCCAACATGCCGTACTGACTTATGATGTGGGTGGCGGCAGTACCGATATCTCCTTGTTTTTAATCGCAATTGAAAATATGGCGACGATGCAAATTACCGAATTGGGGACAGATGGTACAGGCAAAGAGGATCACTTTTTTGGCAACGGGTTTTCCGCATTACTGTTTAAACACCTATGGCCGGCTTGTGAAACGTGGCTAATAAGACAAGGCCATGATCCCAGCCAATTTCCAATCAGCTTACCTTGGGAACGGCTACGGCCAAGAGCCGATCAAATCATTGCCCGTCAAAATGGACGACGCTGTGCCGCTTTTATCCTGAAACATTTACAAGGCGACACTGGCCCCTTTGAACAAATTAATCTGCGCTTAAGGAATATTGGCATCTGGGATGATCTCGAAAATGAGGAACTGGCCAATATTATGAATGAGATTCAAGAACAATTTGATCGCTTTCTGAGTCAAACGAGGCTGACATTAGAAGGTTTACATGGTTCAACAATCACCATACCCAGCGGTCATTATAATCAAGGTAATGGACTGTTTCTCAACTTTGAAGGCTTCATTAAAGACTTTATTGAAAGCGGTTCCTATCCCATGTTTAAACGTTTACAACGTCTATTGCATCATTCAGAAGTGAGTGACTTAAAAGTCTACTTACTGGTGAGTGGACGCGGTGCTTTTTTTCCACTGGTAGGCAGTATGCTATGGGCCCACCAAGAACGCCTTCGCAACGAAAAGGAGGGCAAAAAGGAGATTCAAAAAGTCGAACAAGTGCGCGTCGATCCAAACTTTGCGAAAACCATCGTTTCTCAAGGGGCCTGTTATCTTGCGAAGCTACCGAATGTCGCCCCCGGCATAACCTTCATTCCCCGGCATCTTCCCTCATTATGTGTACAAGGCGATCTCGATCCCACCACCGGCATTCCCCAGCTTATCCCCTTATGTAATGGCCTACCCAACCCAGCTGATAGTTGGCAAGTTGCCCCCTATCCCCTTCGCCCCGGCTATCGGTTAATCCATTTCAACTTCTATCTCAGCACACATAACAAGCCCGTCTTATCGGATGAGGATAGGCACCTGACAGAACTCAGTCAAGAACTGGAATTAGAACCTGAAATTGCTGAAAAGGCGCATATCATGGTTAAAGCAAAAGCCGAAGACTGCTTAGAAATCTACCTCGGTAAGCCCTCTGATATGAAGCAACCCGATTATGACAGTTGGGAAAAACATCTGTTAGGGCATTATGAAATCACGCCAGGCGCGTGTGTATAGTTATTGTTTCCATTGTAGAGACGCACGGCCGTGCGTCTCTACGGCCGTGCGTCTCTACATCGCATTTATTCACAACTCAACAAATATCTTTGCGAGAGCAATTCCCGCCCTTGATATCGTGCCAAGTTAAAATCACGCCAATCCGTTGAAGATTTTAAAACAGGATGGTATTGTAATTCCTCCCATAATTGACAATGATACGATATAGGCACTTCAGGCCTTTCCTTTACCAAAGTGGGAATCGCATCAGCACTTAATTTGCTCAAATAATCCACATCAAATTGTTTCCCCGTCTGTAAACGTATTAAATTGATTTCGGCAATCCAAGCATCAGGGTTAGCAATATGTAGCAAGCCGATAAAAAACAGGGCCGTCAATATGGCTCCAAAGGTGAAAATAGCCCGATATTCGCGTAAGACGGTTACACTAAACCAGAGAAACAACACCCCCAACCATATCATAAACACACTGGAATAAAGGCGCAATTCCGTCAGCCCATATTCTTTCGTGTATAAATACATACGATGCGCCGCTGAAGCTTCAATAATCAGGGTCATCACAATCATCAGCCCGGCCAATGATTGATAAAGTCTTTTTTCAAAACGATGATAGGGCTTATACAACCAATGTATAAAGAGTAACAGCGTCATCACACATAAAGCCACCATCACCAATTGAAAAAAACCACGTCGAGCGTAATCCGCATAAGTCGGCCCTTCTAAAGACTGTACCAGTGCATCACCGCCAAAGTAATAAGTAAATTGCACCGCCAAGAAAGCTAAAAAAAGCAAGTTAATAGCACTCAAGATAATGCCAATTTCAACGCAACCTAATCCCCATGTCGGTAAAGGTAAACGATTTTGAGGCCTATCTTGATAGGCCGATCCTAAGCTTTGCTCAGACAAATTGCCCCGCAACACCGCAGCCGCTATCCAACTGCATAAGATCAACGTTATCACATACTGTAAAACCGTTTTAGCATTCAAATCCCAATGCAAGAAGTAACGCACCGTCTCTTTAAAACGGGGATCAGATTCCATTAGCAAAAAGGCAAAGCCGATTAATAAAGGTATAGCAATGATCACCCCTCTGACAATCGCACGGCCTAATTGCCCCCAACGTTGTTGAACATCTGGCCAGTGTATATCCTGATAAATCAACCCATGATAACTGGTTAAGCTATGCCGCGTTAACAAGAATAAGTCCAGAAAGGCATCAGAAACCTCAAAACGGGGTAACTTTTGCCGACTGCCAAGCGTGAAAGCGAGATGAGCGGTCAACAAAATACCTAATAAACTCAAGCTATTAAGGACTAATGAATCACGCCAAGCAAAAGTCAGCGTAAAAAATAAACCACTCGCCCCCAGTGCATATTCAGCTAAGCTGATAGGATGGTGATCAAGGTGTCTGAGAAGCAAAAAGCTACCCGCTAAAAGTAGCCCAAACAGAGTGATATTGATTCCCCAATAATGACTGTTAAATAAAATCGCACCCAATAAACCTAACAATAAGCAAGTCGCTAGTATAGCGATAGCGTGCGTTTGTTCAATCATGATCTGTTTAATTTGGATATTAAAGTCTTTATTAAAGTCTTTCATTAATTAAATTCACCTATTGTGATAATAGCGTTTCAGAAATTTTGCCACGGAAAAACACTTCGAGTTGAATCATTTTAACGGATCAGAACATTTTTTATAACTGATCACTTTTTTCTAAAATGAACTTATAAAATCCTAATAATTATGACGTATAACTGACTTGCAAGAAGGTATGATAACGACCCGTGTTAATGGCGGTACTGGTGATGGTGGCAATATTTGCATTGTGGCTAAACAGTTTATCAAATCACCTGAAAGTTTAATCAGTTATTCCTCAAAATTGGCTTTAGATGGTGAAATCAATATCAATTCTCGTGGATATGAATGCTTTTTTAGTGGTATTACCAGGCGGATTTGTGGAAGCACAATTGAGAAAATGTACGACCGAAGAAATTGATAATCCCAGTCGCTTCAAATTTCTGTTTTTCATTTCCCCCTGTCGGAATGTATAACGACAAGGATTGTTTATAATAAAGGATTAAATCTGAGTAGGGTTTCGATCTAAGTACTGAAGCATAAATTTTCAGGTATTTTAATTAATAGAAGCAACCAAGGGGCAACCACAAGGGATTGCCCCTACGGGCGGCTTGTAGGGGCAATCCCTTGTGGTTGCCCTTTGCGGTAAAATACCTGTTTATTTGTGCTTCAGTA
>JAYQWI020000656.1:0-19220 GCA_035871815.2 Candidatus Parabeggiatoa communis | reverse complement strand
CAAAGATAAATTGAGATTACTGACTTTGTATGAAGCTGAGGATATTACCCTTTTCTTGGGCATCACATTCACGGCCCAACGTCCATTTGCAGTTGCGTTTCAACCACTTGCGAATGTGTTTGATCTTCGTCAAGCTTTCGGGGTTGACTGAGGGGGCGAGGGGTTTGATGGCTTTGCCAGTACGAGCGTGTTCGCCTTGGTTGCGTAAGTCATCCGTGTGGCAGATAGTACATTGACGAATTTTACCGGTTTTTTGATGGGTAAATTCTTGATTCCAGAGCGTTTGCCCGGCTTCGGCACTGAACTCAGTTGGCCCTTGAGTTTGATATTCTGCCAGTAATTCGTCTACTGCTTCGCTGGCGTGGAGCGATAGGGGCATTGCTAATGAGAATGCCATACTTGTTGCAATGAGAAATTTTTTTAAGTGCATTGTTATTTTGACTCCTTTGTTGTGATTCAAAAAATGTTGACTGGTTTTTGATTGAAAACGAATTGAAGACGCATCATAATCTTTTATTCTTAAATGAATCTTAATTTGATGGGGGCAACAAAAACCTAGAAATATTGAAGGCCCGATTTTCGTTAAAAATTTATTTTGCGACTTTTTTCGTTCCAAATTTATTTTGCGACTTTTGGAGCAGCTACGAAAATCAAACCAAAGCAAATTTTGCACAGAAAGAGCCCCGAGGCAAAATAAATTTTTAACGAAAATCGGGCCTTCAATATTTATCTTGATGCTTTCCAAAGGGATTGCCCCCTACAAACCCATTAATTTATGTAGTTCAGTGATTTTTAATATCGATATCGGTTTGTGGGTAGTGCTACGATAATAGATATTAATGGTATCAATAATCGGATCGTCAGCGACTAATTCAGTCAAACGTTGAGATAAAAGCTGGGCTTCTTTGATGTCTTGTACGATGGTTAACGGTAAATCAACGTCTATTGTCAGTTTACCTGATAAATAATGTAAGGTGATTTGTTCAATGGCATTGGCTGCTTTTAAGGATTGCCAGCGTTGCTGCAAATGTGCGGTGATTTCATTGCGAAATGGTAAATTTAAAATGGATTGGGCTTTTTGATTGTTTTCGAGATCAAGATGCACCAATACGTCTACAATGTTTTCTATTTGAGTGATCAACTGTGTACGCACGGTTTCAGCAATTTTATGGGCCTCTGATATACTGATATGAGCATCAACCCGAATATGGGTATCGACTAAAACTTTGATCCCCATTTTGCGGGTGCGTAATTGATCTAAAGCGCGAACGCCTTCAACAGATTGAATAATCTCTTTTATTTCAATCAGTTGGTGTTTTTTTAATCCGGTATCGACTAATTCATTGATACCCGGCCGGCTTAACGCTAAGCCAATATAACCAATCATTAAACTGATCCCAATGGTGGCGACGGCATCCAGCCAAAGATAACCGAGCATGCTGCCTGCTACGCCAATAAATACGATTATCGAAGAAATCGCATCACTACGATGATGCCAGGCATTGGCGCGTAACATGGGTGACTGTACCCGATCCGCAATATAAATTGTGTAATGGAATAAAACTTCTTTAACGAGAATGGATAAAACGGCGGCTGCGAGGCTGATACTTGTCGGGCGCAATACATGAGTTGATTCAAATAAACGACTTTGTGCTTCTATAAATAAACCCATTGCCATTAATAAGAGTAAACCACCGACTGCTATGGTTACCAAGGTTTCAAAACGGGCATGTCCATAAGGATGTTCGATATCGGGTGGCTGGGTACTGTATTTAGCGGCGACTAATGTCATGCCGCCGGCGATTAAATCTGAAAACGAATGCAAACCATCGGCAATCAAAGCTTGCGAGTGTCCCACTATGCCGAAAATGATTTTAATGAGCGTCAATAAAATATTAATGGTGACGGCCAATATCGTGACATTGCGTATGCCAAGATAACGTTCTTTCTGTGAGATTTGGGATGATGAGGGTTTTTGCATATTAATTAAATTATGTACCAGACAAAAAATATAATGGTTTGATTTTATTATATAGATGTTCAAAAAATAATTTCATTTTATATAATTAATAATTAAATAAAGGTATGAAAATATATAACGATGTCACACTCTTCTCTTAAAATGGGCGAACCTCAACGCGGTGCTGAAAAAACGGCCCGTATTCCTATCAAAATTCTTCCTACTGATAAACCCCTTCGTAAACCGGATTGGATACGCATTAAATTACCGACTGGGGGGGCAGTGGGGCATTTAAAAGCGACATTGCGAAAACATCATTTACATACGGTGTGTGAAGAGGCTTCGTGTCCTAATTTAAATGAGTGTTTTTCGTGTGGTACGGCAACCTTTATGATTATGGGGGATATTTGTACTCGGCGGTGTCCGTTTTGCGATGTCGCGCATGGCCGTCCAGCCCCTTTAGATAGCTTGGAGCCGTTTAATTTGGCCAAAACGATTGCAGAGCAGCAATTAAGATACGTGGTGATTACGTCAGTGGATCGGGATGATTTACGTGATGGGGGGGCGGGGCATTTTGTGGCGTGTATTCAGGCGGTGCGCGACATGTCGCCGCAAACTCGTCTTGAAATTTTAGTGCCCGATTTTCGGGGGCGGATGGATGTGGCGCTTAAGGTGTTGCATGACGCGCCGCCTGATGTCTTTAATCATAATTTGGAAACGGTGCCACGCTTGTATAAAGCGGTTCGTCCAGGAGCCGATTATCAGTGGTCATTGCAACTGCTTAAGCAGTTTAAAATGGCGCAGCCACAAGTGCCCACTAAATCGGGATTAATGTTAGGTTTAGGTGAAGAAATTGAGGAAGTGTTGCAAGTGATGCGCGATTTACGCGATCATGATTGTGATATGCTGACATTAGGACAATATTTACAACCGAATCGCCATCATTTAGCTGTGCAACGTTATGTGTCTCCAGCAGAGTTTGATAAATTGGCTGAACAGGGCCATGAAATGGGCTTTAAAAATGTGGCGAGTGGGCCGCTAGTGCGATCTTCTTATCACGCTGATAAACAAGCGGCAGGATATGATAACGACAAGGATTGTATATGAATAAAGGATTAAAGCGAGGGTTCACTACGATCTCATTCTTAACAGCGAACGGAAAGTGATCACAGATAATAAAGAATAAAACCGAGAGATCACCATAATCTAATCCTTTATTATAAACAATCCTTGTAGTTTGTTTAGGCAGTGGCTTGTTCGGATTTAGCCTGTTGTTCTTCAGCGATTTTCTGACGCACCGTCTCCATATCTATTTTCTGCGCTTGTTTAATGAGATCTTCAAAGGCCGATTGAGGCGGAGCGCCTGCCTGTGAGAAAATCATGATGTTTTCTTTAAAAATCGCCAGTGTCGGAATAGAACGGATTTGAAACTGACCCGCTAAGTCCCGTTCTTCTTCAGTATTCACCTTGGCAAAGACGATGTTAGGATACTCCTCGGACTTCTCGGAAATTTCTTCAAAGATGGGGCCGAAATTTTTGCAGGGGCCACACCAAGGTGCCCAAAAATCAATGATGACCATATCATTGTTTTGGATAATCTCATCGAAATTATCTTTTGTTAATTTAACCGTTGCCACTGTGTCTCCTTGAATATTTGATTAATATGAATAAAGTATTATGGCACATTTGAGAGCCAAACGCCTACTTTTGATGCCCAAAACTGGGCTAGGTTTTACGTTGCTTGAATTATTAGTGGCCCTCGCCATTTTTGCCGTGATTGCTGTTATGGCCTACAGCGGCTTGGATACCGTTCTCACGGCACGTCAACAAACTGACCAACATGCGACACAGTTAGCGCGTTTGCAAATGGCCTTTATTTGGTTAGGGCGCGATATTGAACAACACATCAACAGGCCTATTCGTGACCAGTATGGCGATAGGCAAGCGATTTTGCAAGGAACGATTTCACAAATGGAATTGACTCGTGCCGGTTGGCGCAATCCTGCTCAACAACAACGGAGTTCATTACAGCGAGTGGCCTATCACCTTGAAGATAAAACGTTGTGGCGTTCTTATTGGCGGGTACTTGATCGCGCCCAAGATGCCCAGCCGATTAGAATGGGTTTATTAAAAGAGGTTAATGAAATACAGTTGCGTTATTTAGATGAGCATTTACGCTGGCATGAACAATGGCCGCCTTTGAATTTTTCAAATGGGGCTTCCAATGAACAAGCTAATAGCAATCAAACGCTTAAAGCAATTGAAGTGACATTAACCGTCGCAAAGTGGGGGCGTTTAACCCGTTTATTTAGAATACCGTAGAGACGCACGGCAGTGCGTCTCTAATTACTGCCGGGGGGGTTCGACGCATGGCAATGTTGAGACGCATGGCAATGCGTCTCTACGAAACAAAAGAAAATGCCTATTATTTCGACTTATTTATATATAACGATGAGGGCAATAATATATAATTAGCAATTAACAATTAATATTCGCATTTGCTGATCTTTGGTTTATAATTCACACACAAACACCGGCTTTGCGGTGAGAATTTTCAATGCTTCAAAATCAAAATTTAGCCCTTCAACAGGGTGTTGCTTTAATTACTGCCTTATTAGTTGTTGCATTAGCGACTATCACGGCGGTTGCGATGACAACGCGACAGCAATTAGATATTCGCCGTACTGCTAATGTTCTTAACGGTGAGCAAGCTTATTTGTATGCGTTAGGCGCTGAGAGTTGGGTCAAGCGGATTTTATTGCGTGATGCTAAACACAATCGTATTGATAGTTTTAAAGATATGTGGGCGATGCCATTGCCACCGTTACCTATCTCAGGTGGCACGGTTCAAGGTCAAGTTGAGGATTTACAAGGCCGTTTTAATTTAAATAATTTAGTTGAAAAGGGTCAAGCCAGCCAAGAAGATATGAGGGTTTTTGAGCGTTTACTGCGTGTTTTAGAATTGCCCCCCCAACTCGCGCAAGTCGTGGTGGATTGGATAGATAATGATTTAGAGGCACAAATGCCTGATGGCGCGGAAGATAATACTTACTTAACAAAAACACCGGCTTATCGTACTTCAAATACCTTATTCAGTAGTCCGAGTGAAATACGGTTATTAGCCGGTTTTGATCATGAGGGTTACCAAAAACTATTGCCTTATATCAGCACCTTGCCCACTCGTACTCCGATTAACGTGAATACCGCACCAAAACCCGTGTTGATGGCCTTGGCCCAAGGGTTGAGCGAAACGGATGCCAGCGTATTGATAGCGGATAGAGAAAAAAAACCTTTTGAATCGACCCAAGATTTTATCGTCCATAATGCTTTAGCCGGATTAAAAATGGAGTCCAATAATCTCTCCGTCGTCAGTGCGTATTTCTTATTGACAGCACAAGTCCAAATTGAGCGAGCTGGGGCACAATTAAGCAGTGTCTTGCACCGTGAAGCTAATAAAATAAAAATTATTATGCGTAGTCAAGGCAGACTCATAAGCAATGAATTTTAATTTTTATTAAGATGTTCAAAACAAGAAAGATCGGAACAGTTTTTGCGTTAATCTGTTTTCAATAGCTAGTAGTGGGTTTGTTATCAAGAGTTGTTTTGAGTCAAGTTTTGCACAAATAACTGACTGATATAGTAAGGTAAACGATTGATTTGATGTGAGTCGAGAATCTGTGAACCAGTGATGACTACCTGACTTTTCAATTCCAATTTAACGCGTGATAAAAGCAATTTGCAAATCGTGATTTTCATCTTGCCATTCGCTATTTGCAATTCGCAACCCAAGCCCCTCTTTTGAATGGAAAAGCTTAGTTTTTATGCTATACTCAATATGAATGCAACTACAATCGGAGGACGCTTTATTGAAGTGTATAAACATTATGAATAAACCACTTGTTACAGGAATATTATTATCCGCCATGACGGCATCAGCCTATGCTCAGGTGGTTGATTTTTACACCGCCACGCCCAAGCTGCTGGATGGCAATGTTATCGAATTTGATGGCATTCGAGTTGAAGTTAATGACTTGAAGGTAAACAAGGATGCGGTGAAGGTTAGGTTTGTCTTTAATCCTGCTACCTTAAACTTTGAACTTGACATAGACAGTCTTGTTGTTTATCCCAACGTCGGTATCTTTAACGAAGAACATATCGTCTTAAATGTCCCGGCTATGAGCCTAGGTCAGGATGACAAAGGTAGAGACATTGAAACGCGGCATCCGCCCTATACTGCCAATGCTGATCTGAGTAGGTCTGTTAAAGGTGAGACGGTTATTACACCCGCCTTCACGCCGCTCCTTGCGGACAGCCAGCAATACAGTGTGACGACCACGCCGGGTACCCCTTTTGTTGCTGATTTTAACCTTGAAAAAGGTCATGTGATGTCGTTGTACCTGAGTCGGCCACGGAAAGAGGGTGTTGCATACCAATTTACCGGCCCGGCGACTGAAGTAACGGGTACTGTAGAGGCCGGAAAAGCGCTGTTGCTTGATCCCATTAAAATCCTGTTGCCAGGTGCCTATCAGCTCCAAGTGTCACCTCTCAAGGTTGAAGAGAGTGTGACATTTAGTTTCAAAATCTTTAATGCCAACAACAACGAACTAAAAGAGTTGAAAGATGGTGATAAAGTGAGGGCAAACTTCTCGGCGAATACTTGGGATTATGCCAAGTTTAAAGTCACGCTGGACCCAGAAGATACCTTAAAACTGCCTGGTGTGACAAGAAAGCGGAAAGAAGACGGTGACAACTACCAAGCCATAAATGATCGGCAGCAAAATGTCGCCCTCAAATTGGTAGATGAAACCAATCACATTATCGCTTATGCTGATGACTTTGGTGCCTTGACTTACTACCACACCAAGCCAACTCAAAATTTCTACCTTTTCATTTACAATAAGGTAGGCGGTGGCGGCAGCTATTCTACTGATACTAAGACTGCTGAAATCACTAACCCAAACAAGCCCAAGTCTAAGCCTAAACCACAACCTAAGCCACAGCCTGAAGCACAGCCTGAGGCAGAGCAACCCGCTCCCGATGTTGAGGAACCACCAGTCGATGACGAGGCACTCTCTGAGGCTGAATTTGAGACAGAACTTGCTGAGGCTGGGAGTGAAGGATAAGTTAGAGACTTGTCTATAATAACGTAACCACTTTGGCTGCTGTACATCCTGTATTTAAATCTCCCTAACTCCCCCTTTGAAAAAAAGGGGGAACTCATCTTTAAAAAGTCTTCTTAGCCCATCCACCTGAAGCCATTTTCTCAAATACCCACTGCAATACCGTTTGCAATACCATCCAAGTTGCAATACCCCCTAATAATGCCGTCGTTACATTCAGGATCGGACTGTGAATTTTAAGGATATGGACAATGATATGCATAAAAATCATGTGCGTCAGGAAAATATAGTACGCCGCCGCACTCACTATTTGGATGACGTTTTTAACGACTTTCCAAATTTGTACATACGGTATCCAAAGCATCGTCATTGCGCCTAGCCCTATCCACCAACTGAGCGATAACTTCCATTTAACCAAAAACAGTAGGATTGCCAACAAAATGACAGTCATACTGATTTTTTCAGTACGAGATTGGCTAAAGTGAATACACCACCCTAATATAAATAACCAAATCAACATGTGTGGTATGCGGTTATAAAGGTGTTCTGTATTCCAGACGTAGGGCATTAATAAATAGAAACCCATGGCAAGGGCAAGCAATCCTAATCCAAATCGCCAGGGTGATAAATTGGCTAAATGTCGCACACCTGCGAGACTAAATACTAATGAGAAGAGGAGGAGACATTGCACCAAAACCTGAATAAACCACGCGGGAAAAATGATGTCAGAAGTGCCTGGTCCCACAAAGTTGCTATACAACAATAAAACAGCGGGATCATAGTTGAATTTATAGGTTTCAAAGGCCAATGCCACAATTAAGTAGGGAATAATTATATTTTGTAATAATGATGCGACGGGTTGCAGCCAGCGTCCTTGTAATACAGCATCACTTTGAAAACGCGCAAAATTGATACCGGCAATGACAAATAACAGCATGGCACCTCCAGTAATATAACCACTTGGAATGAGCCCACCATGATTCACAACCACCCCTGTGATGGCTAAAGCGCGGAACAAAATATTACTTTCTATGAGACTGCTATATTGCTTTTGGGGTGTTAAGGCTTCTAATTCGCGCAGCGACAGATGTTCCCAGTTTTTAGGTAAATAGCCTAAATGGCGTTCTAATGCCATAGAAAGCTGCACATAAGACAAAGAATCCCCACCAAGAGAGATAAAGGTGTCTTTAGGCAGGAAAGTGCGGATTTTGAGTGTTTTATAAAAAATGTTTTGGATAGGCGTCGCTATAGCAGGTTCACTATCTGTCTCAGTCGCTGAAGCCAATTCTTGTGAAGTATACCACTCAGTCAATTTGCGCCGTTGAATTTTGCCCGCTGCCGTTTGGGGTAAGCTATCCACCTCGACAATACTGATCGCATTAGCTGCATTGACACCCAATGCTTGTGTCGCCTGCAACATTGTTTCCTGCAACTGTTGCTTATCAATATTGGCCTCTTTAGTCATGGCAACTAAAAAACCTTCGCCACGCATGGGATCGGGTTTCCGGCAAATCGCCAAGCCACTACTACAGTGCAGTTCAGCATAAACCTGAGTTTCTAAGGCTTCAGGGGAGATTTTAATCCCGCCACAATTAATAATATCATCAGCCCTACCTTGGTAATACAAATAGCCATCGTCGATTTTTCCTAAATCTTGAGTGACAAACCAACCCGCTTCATCTTTAAGACTACTTTCCTTGCCATCAATAATATATCCTGCCGCTAAATGGGAACCCCGAATCGCAATATGTTGTTCAGCAGTGAGTTTAATGTCTACATCGCCTGACACTCGTCCAACGGATTCTAGCCTATCGCCTTCCTCTTGATGAATTTCCAAGAAAGTCGTTCTGGAAGCTTCAGTTAAACCATAATGTTGTACAATCACAGCATTAGGAAATAAAGCCTTGAGGGCTTCCTTTTCTTGCTGACTCATGTATTGACTACCGATTTCTATCCACTGCACACGCTTACCATAATCACCAATCCGATCTTGATTGGCCAACAAAATTCTCCATAAACTGGGTACAGAAGAAATCGCATTAATCGTTCCCTTTTTGAGCATCTCACCGATTTCAAAAGGGCTAAAATTGTTGGGAATAAAAAAACGCCCACCTGCTGAAGCAACTGCCCGACAACGCCCTAAACCAAATGAGTGATAAACGGGTACCCCAATATATTCGCTGATACTTTCATCCACTTGCATCACAGTATTCAGGCGTGTGACGACATCCGTCAAATTCTTATGAGTCAACATCACACCTTTTGGATTACCTTCTGTACCCGAAGTAAAAGCAATCAAAGCCAGTTCATCACTGGATTGTGGCTTAAAGGCGCTTGCCATCCATTGTTCACCCGTATTGGGTGTGATGATTTCTTCAACTTTCGCCGCTTGAATGCGATAGTGATCTTCTGCATTTCTCAACGGTACAGCGATAACACCCGTTTCCATACAGGAAAACATCGCATTCACGTAGCCAGTATGGTTAGCCGTAATAATGCCGACTCGTTTAGTTGAGTCTTGTGACATTGTAGATATTGTCATGAGTCAAATCCTATAGCGAGTACTTTGAAACTTCGTTAAGCGTAGCTATACTGTTCACTGTCATAATTTGCGCTTTTGCATAATCTAAAAATTGTCGTTAATCACGATTTTTAAAGGAAAAAAGCGCCATTAAAAAATGCGCAATTTATGACAGTGCTAAGTATAATTACGGGGAGAAACGAATAACCTCCCCCAAACGCCTACTCCAGGAACATAATTATTTAAATAAATATCTGATTTTTAAGTAATTATCCAGAAAATGGGCAAGCCCTATTGGTGGTGATTTTTTGGAGTGGGCTAAAGCTTCATCCGCTTAAAAATCGCTTCCGGTATAAGTCGAATAATCATCATAATCGGCCACCAAAACCAAGGTAGGTATACACTATTTTTACGTCTTTTAATAGCCCGATAAATGCCGTGTGCAATGGATTCTGGTTTTGCCCATAAGGCCCCTTTTTTAAAACTCGCTGTCATTGGCGTATCGACAAAACCGGGTTTAATAGTCAAGACACACACATTGGCAGAATGTAAACGATTTCTCAAGCCTTGTAAAAAGAGTGTCAATGCGCCTTTTGCGGTACCATAAATATAGTTACTTTGCCGTCCCCTATCACCAGCGACTGAAGAAATCACTGCAATACAACCATAATGCTGTTTTTCCAAGCGATTAGCAATCGGTGTCAATAGCGAAACGACACTCAAAAAATTGGTGCGTAACGCTTGTTCGGTTTTCGCATAATCTTGCTCACAAGCTTTTTGATCATCCAGTGTGCCGTGGGCAACCAATACCGTATCTATTCCTTCCAAACACTTATCAGCTTGTTCAATCATAGCAAGGTGCTGATCAAATTCGTTCAAATCAAGCGCGATGTAATCAACCTGATGCGCTCCCCGCACCTTTAAGTCTGCTGCAATGGCCTCCAATTTTTCAGTATTGCGTCCGACGAGAAAAAGCGCATCATGTTGTTGGGCAAATAATTTCGCGGTGGCTTGGGCAATTTCCGAAGTCGCACCTATAATTAACATTTTACGCATCATATCAGTTATCAGTTATCAGTTATCAGTTATCAGTTATCAGTTATCAGTTATCAGTTATCAATTATCAATGATTTATCATCCGGTTACACGTCGCCAAAAGCTGGAAGAAAAATGGGGATCAATGTATTGTGAAAAGGCTGTCCATTGAGGATAGTATGCTTGAAAATTGCGAGCCGATAAACGGGCATCTTTACAAGGATAGACTGCACCCTTCGCATCACGCACCATGTCGTCTAAACGTTCCAGTAATTCATAAGTTGTCGCGCCTTTAATCTGAAAGTCAAGGGCTAAAGTCACGCCTTTACGTGGAAATGATAACAAACCAGGTGATTCTAACTCGCCAAAGGTTTTAAGCACCGCTAAAAAAGAACTCAGTTTGGAACTTGCAATCGTTTGTAAAATGTCTTTTATGATGCGGTGATCTTCAAAAGGGACAACTAACTGATACTGCAAAAAGCCGCGTTTTCCATAGAGCCTATTCCAATGGAAAATGCCATCAAGAGGATAAAAAAACGGATCATAATCAACCAATTTGGCGACGGTTTTTTGTCGCTGTTTGTTATAATAAAGCCAATTAAATGCAGAAACTGAAAACCGATTGAGTGCAAAACCAGGCAAATCAATTGGCATAGTGCGTAAAATGGGTGGCAACCGGTTTGCCAATGGCAAACGCCACTGCGCGGGCACCTCCTCTTCAGTGACATGATTACCACGAAATAAAATACCCCGCCCTAGTGCGCTTCCCAGCGAATTACAATCAATCCAAGCCACTGTATAGTCATAGTATTGATCGGATTGCTGTGAAAGTTCAAAAAACGCTTCTAAATCAGAAAATTTGATTGATTCGGTTTGCATCGCACGGTGATAAATCCGCTTGAGTTGGATTGAAGCCCAAGTGATTAACCCGGTTAATCCCAAACCACCAATCGTGGCAGAATAATATTGTTCATTGCTTGTCGGGGAACATAACAAACGTTCACCGTCAGAGCGCAACAATTCAAATTGCAACAAATGTCGCCCAAAGGTGCCAGCACAGTGATGGTTTTTACCATGCACATCGTTAGCAATGGCACCGCCTACGGTAACAAATTTCGTGCCCGGCGTAATGGGTAAAAACCAACCGTGTGGCACACACAATTCTAATATTTCCGCTAAACTCACACCGGCTTCACAACGTAATACACCGCTGTTGCTATCGAAATGAATAAAGCGGTTAAGACTGCGCGTAGTGAGTATCACGCCACCGTCATTTAAACAAACATCACCGTAACTACGCCCTAAACCAAACGGTAAAATGGTTTCGGGCGATTTGGGTAAAGGTAAGGGGTTGTTTCTCCACCGTATCGGGTAATCAAGTTGCGACACAGTGGGAAAGCGCCCCCAAGATTGATAACTATTTGGCATTTTAAAAAAGGAGTTAGGAGAACAAAAGTGTATTATTCATTTTGTGAAAAAGAACGCAAGATAGAACGCAAATTTAACTGATTGTCCTGATTTCCACTGATATTAAATAAGGCACCAGATAAAAAAGGCCTTTCAGCCTTTACTGTCGTTATCATATTATCAATTATCAATATCAATTAAAATGGGACGACAAGATTTTAAAAGTTGTCTTAAAGCCTCATGTTTACTATGCATAAACCCTAAAGAAAATAAACACATATCGTTAACAAGGACTATTCCAATGGGTTAAGGATTCAAAATACTCAATGAAATCACAATTTCCAAATCACAATTCCCAGTAATCCCTTAAAATTATACAAGGATTGCTTATAAAAAAGGATTTTAAAGATAGCTTATTATTATTTTAATCCTCTCAAAAAAAATTTTCCTTAAAAAATCCTTTATTATAAGTAATCCTTGTCGTTATAACTATATATACGGAACACACTTTCAAATAGTGAAAATACAATCAGAGGCTCAAGGTTGATAAAATTATATGATATCTTGATTGTAAAGCATAATATAACAAATAACCCATCCAAGGATGAACCCAATCCGTTGTACTTTCAGAATACTTTGATTCACTATTCACATCTCTTTGACTTGCTATTGATCTTTTGTATTCGATGTTCAAATTTTTTCGCGAAAAAACTTGAACATCGAATGGAATAAAAACGCTTATGGAACAATCACAAATAGAAGAAACCAGCCTATTGCGTCACTATGGAGCAGTGGTAGTTGTGTTATGCCTTGGCGGGATGCTATCAACATTAGCTTACTTTGCCGTCGAACAGACAGAAAATCAGCATATCCAATTTGAATTTATTGATGCCGCTAATGATAGCATAAAAGCCATACAAAATAAGTGGGCGCAAAATTTAGAAATGCTTGATGCGTTGGCTAATTTTTATTCAGCCTCAACAAATGTTGATTCGGCGCAATTTAATCGCTTTACCAAGCCACTATTAGATCGTCATCCCGAGATCAAAGCCTTGTACTGGTTACCCCGTATTCCCCATCATCAACGTATACAATGGGAAAAAACCTTGCAAATGGCCTATCCGAAGGCGCTCATAACAGAATACAATACTCAAGGAAAACAAATACCTGCTGCCAAAAGGCGCGAATATTTTCCGATTTATGATGTGGCATCAAAACAACAAAATGCCTATATGATTGGCATGGATATGAACAGCGATCCGCTATTATCTCCCCTTCTACAAAAGGCACAGCAAAAGGGTGAAAAAATAGCCTCAGGCCCTCGAAGAGTGGCAATCGGAGCATCTGAGCATGTTGGCATCAAAGTGGTTTATCCGATCTATACCCAAATGGCACAGAACGCTGCACAGCAAGAGTTGCGCGGTTTCATCGTCACAACCCTTGTCATTAGTGACATGGTAAAACAAGCCGTGCAAAATATTAGTCATAAAGACATCGATATTCTCATTTTCGATGAATCTGCCCCCTACGCTTCCCGTTTGTTATATATTGACTCCTCTCAACACACACAAGCCTTCTTGGCTGAATTTGAACAGACTCATGCCAATGTCTTACACATTAATAAAAATTGGCATATTGCCGGCCGTACTTGGTCAATTCACTGTCGTGCTAACGATGGTTATACACTGATTGGCATAACAGGCTTGCCTTTCGCCATTTTAGGGGGCGGATTGGTTTTTACACTGCTACTCGTCGTTTTACTCATTGTTTTGATCAATCGTGCAATTAGCTTACAAAGGATGGCTAAGCAATTACAACTAAAAGAAGAAGAATTTCGCACCTTTGTCAATCATGCCCCCGTCATGCTCTGGATGACCGATACACAAGGGCAATGTTTAATGTTAAATCAAACGTGGTTAGATTTCGCCGGCCCGCTTCAAGATCAAAAAGTCAATCAAACTTGGACTAAACTCATCCATCCTGATGATTTAAAAAATTGTTTAGAAGTTTATACCCAAGCCTTCCTTAATAGAAATACAAACAATTTTAATATGGTTTATCGGGCTAAACGCCGTGATGGTAAATATTGCTGGATTTCTGAAACACTCTCAACACGATTTTCTTCAACCGGAAAATTTGCCGGTTTTATTGGAGCGGGTATCGATGTCACACAGCGTAAAGAAATAGAAGAACAACTCAAAGTCCGTGAAGAGGAATTTCGTCATTTTGTCAACCAAGCGCCCGTTATGTTGTGGGTATCGGATATTAAAGGGCACAATGTTTTGTTTAATGAAACTTGGCTGAATTTCACAGGGCATACCCTTGAAGAAGAATTGGCGCAAAATTGGGCTATGACTGTACATCCAGACGATTTGGAATATTACCACCAAATTTATAACGAAGCCTTGAAAAACGCTCAGCATTTTAAAAGGGTATACCGTTTACGACATACCGATGGCACATACCACTGGATTTCTGAAATCACCACAGCACGTCTTGATGTCAACAAAACCTTTTTAGGATTTATTGGGGCATGCACTGACATTACTCAACAAAAAGCGGCTCAAAAGGCCGTCTATGAAAGTCGGCGAGCCCTAGAAACTTTGATGAGTAATTTGCCTGGGATGGCTTATCGTTGTCGTTTTGATGCCTATTGGACGATGGAATTTGTCAGCGAAGGTTGCCTAGAATTGACACATTATCATCCCACACAACTTATTAACAACAGAGAAGTCGCTTTTGTAAAGCTCATTCATCCTCATGATCAAAAAGGGGTGTTTAAAAATATCCAAAATGCCATTGAAGCCTATTTACCCTACAAATTCGATTATCGTTTATTGACGGCTCATGGTGACGAAAAATGGGTATGGGAACAAGGGCAAGGCGTATTTTCTGAAGACGGGGAATTACAAGCACTTGAAGGATTTATCACCGATATCACTGAGCAAAAACGTGCAGAAACCGCTTTAAATCGTGCCAAACAAATGGCTGAAGATGCTAATCTTGCCAAAAGCCAATTTTTGGCTAACATGAGTCACGAATTACGCACACCGCTTAACGCCATTATCGGCTACAGCGAAATGTTGCAAGATGAGGCAGAAGATTTAGGACAAGAAGATTTTGTGCCTGATTTGAAAAATATCCAAGCAGCCGGTAAACATTTACTTAATCTTATCAGTGATATATTAGAAATTTCACGTATAGAATCGGGTAAAATGGAATTGTACACTGAAGAGTTTGTATTGAAGAGTATTATTGATGAAGGCATTAGCAGCATTCTACCCACCATACAACAAAAGCAAAATACCTTAGAAATTCATTGTCATGACAACCTTGGAAAAATCTATGCCGATCTCATTAAAGTACGCCAAATTTTGATCAACTTGCTTAGTAACGCCACCAAATTCACAACTGAGGGGCAAATTACGCTGGAAGTTTGGCGTGAAATAAAAGGTGAAGAGTTCATCAGTTCACATTATAATCAACAAAACTCAAATCATCAAAAATGCGCCTATTCCAAAATGAATTCTTTTTCGAGTTCACAGATTCAGGATTTAACCCATTCCGAACTTCAAAAAACCAGCGATTGGATCATCATGCGGGTAAGTGATAATGGCATAGGTATTACGCCTGAGCAACAAGAAAAATTATTCCAAATTTTCATGCAAGCCGATGCCTCTACAACGCGCAAATATGGTGGCACCGGTTTAGGGCTTGCCATCACCCACCAATATGTTCAAATGATGCACGGTACTATCCAAGTTGACAGTGTATTTGGTGAAGGGAGTACCTTCACAGTGTACTTGCCTGCTAACGTTGATGCCGCTTCTCATCCACAACATAAAGTAAAGGCGTTCAGCTAAATACGTTCATAAGTTCATAAATTCATCATCAAGTTGAATTCAGGAGTCACTCGTGAATGATAAAGAAACTGTGCATACTCTGTAAATAACATGAAGATGACATGTAGAGGGGCGCATTCCCAAAAAAAAGGGGCATTAAGTACTGAACCACAAATAAACAGGTATTTTACCGCAAAGATTTGCGCGGCGAAGCGTCGGAACGAAACCGCGAATTGTAGAGACGCGATGCTTCGCGTCTCTAATTACAAATAAACATTGCTTTTATTAAAATACCTGAAAATTTATGCTTTAGTACTTATCAATCGCGAAAATAAATTGAGTTTGAAAATCGGGCCTTCAAGATTTATCTTGATAAACAATGCTTGGCGTATATTATATACGCCACTGTGGTTAAGTCAGTACAACTCAACCGAGATCCTTTTCAAACCCAATTTAGGCTTCTGCCCGATTTTCAAACCTAATTTATTTTCTCGAAGGTATGATTGGAGTACAAAATTTATTTTGCAACGGCCAAGATTGATAAATGGCCCTTTTTTTGGAATGCGCCCATGTAGGGGCAATCCCACTTGATGAGCCCATTTTCTCTATTTTATTTAGAAATCCTTTGAGTAAACCATAGACATTTATGGGTATACTGGGATACCATGTTTGTTTTCAATGACAAATATATAACGACAAGGATTGCTTATAAAAGGATTAAACCCTCACGATTCCCGTTTTGGCACGCTAAAAACGTGAACCGCCAAGAGACATTACCACGAACAATCTAAGCCTTATCAAATACAATCCTTGTATAGATTGTTCGATAATCTGTTGGCATTGGACATAAATAGGTACACATCAGTCTTTTAACATTTTTATCCGCGTCAATCAACTCAATCAATCAGCGCCATCAGTCTTCTATTCTTAACTTTGTTTTCCCACTTAAAGAGAGCAAAGTTTTGATTTTCACGCAAACGTTTTTGCGCGCAAAAGTTTTTGCGTGGAACTGATAACTGATAACTGATAACTGATAACTGAAAAACGAATATGCCTCATTATACTACTGAAAATATTCGCAATATCGCCCTTGTCGGTCAAAGTGATACCGGTAAAACAATATTGACCGAAGCACTATTACATCAAGCCGGCGCGATTAACACTCAGGGTAAAATCGAAAGCGGTAATACCGTTTGTGACTTTGAGCCCCTTGAAAAAGAGTATCAACACTCCCTGAATACGACTATTGTCAATCTTGATCAACACGACAAGCACATCAATATCCTCGACACCCCAGGTTCTCCAGATTTAATAGGGCATTCTCTCAGTAGCTTGTCAGCAGTCGAAACAGCCGCAGTAGTCATCAATGCCACAGCGGGTATCGAAATGCTTACCCACCGTATGCTAGATCGTGCAGCCGAAGAAAAACTGTGTCGCATGATCATTATTAATAAAATCGATGCCGAAGAACTCCACTTGCCAAAATTAGTTGCCAACATTAAAGAAACATTCGGCAAAGAATGTCTGCCAATTAACTTGCCGGCTGAGAATGGCACAAAAGTCGTTGATTGCTTTTTCAATCCCACCGGAGAATCGGATTTTGGAACAGTAGCCCAGGCGCATACCGAAATCATTGACCAAGTTGTTGAAGTTGATGACGAATTGATGGAAGTCTATCTGGAACAAGGCGAAGACATCACGCCAGAACAACTCCATGAACCCTTTGAAAAAGCTTTGCGTGATGGACATCTCGTGCCGATTTGTTTTGTCTCCGCTCGCACAGGCGCGGGTATCCCAGAATTACTGGACATTTTTGCACGCCTCATGCCCAATCCATTAGAAGGCAACCCGCGTCCCTTCCTTAAAGGTGAAGGTGAAAAAGCCACCCCCTTTACCACAGAATCCGATCCATCGAAACATATCGTCGCCCATGTCTTTAAAGTCACCGCCGACCCCTTTATTGGCAAACTAGGCATCTTCCGTATTCATCAAGGCACCATCAGCAAAGACACCCCCTTATACATTGGTGATGCTCGGAAACCCTTCAAAATCAGCCACTTGTTACAACTTCAAGGTAAACAACAGATAGAAGTTCAAAACGGCATTCCAGGCGATATTTGCGCCGTAGCCAAAGTAGAAGCGATTCATTTCGATGCCGTGTTGCATGACTCCCATGATGAAGATCATATTCATATCCAGGCCCAAACCTTTCCGGCTCCCATGTATAGCCTGGCTGTTTCCACTAAGCGGCAAGGCGATGAACAAAAAATCAGCCAAACCTTGCATAAATTGGTTGACGAAGATCCGTGTTTAGAACTTGAACATGATGCCTCGCTGAATCAAACCGTGTTACGTGGCCTCGGTGAATTTCATTTACGAGTCCTACTTGAGAAAATGCGTCAACAGTACAATATCGAAGTAGACACCACCCCCCCAAAAATTCCTTACCGTGAAACCATAAGCCGCCAAGCTGAAGGGCATCATCGCCATAAAAAACAAAGCGGCGGTGCAGGGCAATTTGGGGAAGTATTTTTGCGCGTTCATCCCTTAGAACGAGGCGCCGGTTTTGAATTTGATAACGCCATCGTCGGGGGCGTTATCCCATCCGTCTACATCCCAGCCGTCGAAAAAGGCATCCAACAGGTTTTAGAATCAGGAGCCATTGCCGGTTATCCCATGCAAGATGTCAAAGTCACCATTTATGATGGCAAACATCATCCGGTAGATTCCAAAGAAATCGCCTTCGTTGCCGCCGGCAAAAAAGCCTTTTTAGATGCCATCAACAAAGCTAAACCCCTAGTACTTGAACCCATTGTCAAAGCGGAAATCACCACACCTGATGAACATATAGGTAGTATTACAGGCGATATTTCCAGCAAACGGGGACGTATTCAAGGCAGCGAGATGATATCCTCCAAGATGGTATGCGTGAAAGCCGAAGTGCCACTGAGCGAATTAAGCAACTATCCGACAGAACTGAAATCGGCCACCGGTGGACATGGTTTTTTTACCATGGCATTGAGCCATTACGAACCCGTTCCCCCCAATATTCAGCAACAACTGATGGCAGAATACAGGCCAACAGAAGGCGAAGAATGAACAACAGCCCTACGTTTATTTCAACGTAGGGGCAATTAATTGTGCAATCACAGGCGCATTTCTAAAAAAAGGAAGCTTATCAATCTTGGTTGAGTTATACTGACAACGGCTCTATTTACGTTACTCAATTTTTATTCGGCCCGATTGGAGTGCAAAATTTATTTTGCATCGGCCCGATTGAAGTGCAAAATTTATTTTGCATCTGCCCGATTGGAGTGCAAAATTTATTTTGCATC
>JAYQWI020000655.1:0-2811 GCA_035871815.2 Candidatus Parabeggiatoa communis | reverse complement strand
ACTAAATAACTTTTAGTCCCTTGATTTTGTGAAAAGTTCATCTGTCAATGCCTTTCAGTTATCAGTTGTAGAGACGCGATGCCTCGCGTCTCATCGAAGCGTTTCGGCGATGCCTCTAAAAACACGATGTAGAGACGCGATGCTTCGCGTCTCATCGAAGCGTCTCTACGGTGCCTGTAAAAACACGATGTAAAAACTGTAGAGACGCGATGCCTCGCGTCTCATCGAAGCGTTTCGGCGATGCCTGTAAAAATACGATGTAAAAACACGATGTAAAAACGCAATACAGAGACGCGAGGCATCGCGTCTCTACAGTGCCTGTAAAAACACGATGTAAAAACACGATGTAAAAAAGCAATACAGAGACGCGAGGCATCGCGTCTCTACCGTAAAAGGGGAGGTGGTGGTTTTTTTTGTGGATCGGGTAAAATTTGACGAAGATATCCTTCAATCCCTTGATCTTGATCCCAGTTTCGAGGATAGCCTAAAGACACTTCTTCAAAACGGACAGCATTTCGATAATGGCTAGAACGGATATGCAGATGGCCCGAAACCACTATTGAGGCTTCAAAACGAAGATGCCAATTTTCGGTACGTCGTGTTCCACACCAAATAGAAAAGCGCGGTATTCTGGACAAGTTGACTAAATCCTCTCGTAAAGGATAATGGTTGATCAAAATCCGTGGGATATTGGAGGGTATTTGTTCTAATCGCTGTTCAGAATAGTCACACCTGGCTTGACACCAATCTATTCGAGAACTATAGGGGCTGGGATCAAGATAGTATTCGTCAGTACAAACAATCCCGCTTTGTTTTGCCCAATCCACCGCAGATTCTAGCGCAATATAATCCGGTCGAAAACTGTAATCATATAATAGAAATAAGGGTATCAGGTAGTGTGTTCCGCCTTCACCGATCCATAATGGATAAGGATCTTCGGGGGTTAAGACACCAAATTCATGGCAAACTGAAACCATTTGGTGATACTTTTTTTCTCCGCGCACTTCTATATCCCCAATACCTGTCCAAAGATCATGATTGCCGGGTACCCATATCACTTGGGCAAAGCGTTGTGTTAATTGATTTAAGGCAAAGCGTAAATTTTCAATTGTACTACAAGTATCCCCTGCGAGGATTAACCAATCTTCAGAATAAGCGGGTAACGCTTCAAGGGCTTGCGCGTTAATTGGGTGATCTAAATGTAAATCACTGATAGCATAGAGTTTCATAAATAGGAATTCAGAGGTTCAGAAGTTCTGGAGTTCAGAAGTTTAATTTCAACATTCGTTGTTCAAGTATCAAAAAAATTGAACATCGAATAGAATCGACAAAGAACGACAGAGTTACACAGAGCAGCCAAAGGAAATCTTTGTGAAAATCTGTGTCGCTCCGTGTGTTAAAAAATTTAATTATTAACCATTAACCATTAATCATTAACCATTAACCTCATGAAACAATATTTAGATTTAATGCAAGATATTCTGGATAATGGCATTGAGAAAGCAGATCGGACAGGTACAGGTACCTTATCTGTTTTTGGGCGATCTGTGCGTTTTGATTTGTCTAAAGGTTTTCCCTTGCTCACGACTAAAAAATTGCATACTCGCAGTATTATTTATGAATTGTTATGGTTTCTCAAAGGCGAAACGAATATTCAGTACCTTGTTGATAATAAGGTGCATATTTGGGATGCTTGGGCCAATGAACAAGGGGAATTAGGGCCCATTTATGGTTATCAGTGGCGCTCTTGGCCCACACGAGAGGGCCAGTCGATTGATCAAATCAGCCAAGTGATTACCCAAATCAAGACGAATCCAGATTCGCGGCGACATATCGTCTCAGCGTGGCATGTTGGGGAGATTGATAAAATGGCGCTTCCCCCTTGTCATATCTTATTTCAATTCTATGTTGCGGCAGGCAAATTGTCTTGTCAATTATATCAGCGCAGCGCGGATTATTTTATTGGTGCGCCGTTTAATATTGCCAGTTATGCTTTATTAACGCATTTAGTCGCCCAACAATGTGATTTAGCCGTCGGGGATTTTGTTTGGACAGGCGGCGATGTGCATCTTTATTTAAATCATTTGAAACAAGCGCGTTTGCAATTGACAAGAACACCTTATCCCTTATCAAGGTTGGTGATTAAACGCAAACCGGCTTCTATTTTTGACTACCAATTTGAAGATTTTGAATGGGTTGGCTATCAAGCGCATCCGCATATTAAGGCTGCGGTGTCGGTTTAATAAGGAATGGTCACGAAATAACTTTTCACGCAAAAGTTTTGCGCGCAAAACTTTTGCGTGAAAACCCGTTTTATAGATTTTAAAGGTGGTTAAAGGGCGAACACGCAGGTTCGCCCCTACGAGCATAGATGTAGGGGCTGCCCTTGCGTGTTCGCCCCTAAAAAATTCTGAAGCAATAAATCTCCAATTTATTTTGTGACGATTCCTTACTGATAGAGAATAAGGCAAAGGAAAATGAGAAGTGAAAAAAAATACCTATTATATGGTGCCAAAAGTGTGTTGGGTTTATTGTTAATTTAAAGTGTGATAATTTTGATGTTTATGGAAAATGGCAACCTAATCAAAATTCGGCGTATAAAGAATTTTTAGAGTTGCTAGAAACGTATGGAGAAGCTCAAGTAGAAGTCGGCAATAACGAACCTAAAATTAGAGGTACCGTTGAAATTGTGCCTGATGAAGAAATAGATATAAAAGCAAGATATTAATACCTAAACGTACTTTTTGTCTGTCCACAAAAACATTACTAGGCATAAAGCAAGCTTAAGGTGTCCTACGCACCATTAATTTT
>JAYQWI020000654.1:0-2665 GCA_035871815.2 Candidatus Parabeggiatoa communis | reverse complement strand
ACTGGTGATATTCCTAATGCTTATTGTGATAACAAAACAAAAAATTGTGTTTCAATACCGCATGGTAAACTTTACCTACCAGTTGTTGAGGTTGTTAACGACAATACGAATTTTAACAATACATTTCGTTTAAAAGACATTAAGATGGATATAGCTTCGCTCGGGGCAGATACGATCTTTGTTTATAAAAGCGGGGTGCCTGTTGAAAAAATGGAACTAACCATTGTAAGAGAAGGAGGAGGCAAGGGATTGGTTATTACTTCTCCAGCCGGTATTGTTTGCGGTGATTATTGTGTTGGAAATTACGAATTTGGGACAGCAGTAAGCTTATTTGCAGTCCCTTTCGACTCTCACTCTGTTTTTACAGGATGGAGTGGTGACGAAGGTTGTGATGGTACAACAAATCATATTAGTTTGCAGATGAATGCTGCTAAAACATGCACAGCTACCTTTGCACCAGTAGTGAATCTCTGGTACATAGGAAAAACAGAAGAAAAAGAATAGAGTTCTATTAATAATTAAATAAATGTTATTATTAGTTATAGATGAAAAATGGGTATATTAATTAACTGAGAAGTCCCATAAATAAACAAGCATTCATTTAAGGAAGCTTTCTAATGTGCAACGGAGAAAAAATGTGAAAAATAGTTTGATTCTATCAGTGCTCATACTACCCTTGTTTGTAGAGGTGGTCAATGCTGTGGAAGAGGATTCTTTATTGAAGCAGCTCACAATTACACCAAGAATAGTAAATGGTGTTATGTCTTACAAATATGAAGAGGAGTTTACTGGTTCAGATAATGTGAAGTGGCATGATATCATGCCATTTCTAGGGTTGGGTGTAACACTGGGCTACAATAATTGGTCTATTGATGCCTATGCCCAAAAGTCTTTTACAGGTAAGGACGGTTTATTTGCACAAAGTGAAACAATAACAAGAGATTATGCAACTGATTTTACTCGTGAAGATTACGCTGTCAACATGAGTTATAAAACAAAGGCATTATTCGGTTATAAAATGAGGGGAGTTTTGTCGTTTTTTGCCGGTTACAAATACGGAAAAACAGAGATTACTGGACCACGAAGTATCACAATAAGTTCTTTGGAGGAATCATCCTTTTCTTTTTCTGAAATGAGTTTGAAAACAAATGGTTACTCTATAGGGGGCGGTTATTCGTGGCCAATTGGGAAAAGCGGTGGGCTACTAGGGATAAAGGGTGCCTTTGCAACGTTAGACGGTGATTATGATTCCAATGAATTAGGGGTTGTAACCACCCCTACTATCTTTACTTGGATTAGTATTAACTGGAGTAGTGCTCTTTCCAAGAAGGTAACGTATGCCTTCTCGTTGGATGCTCATAATTATGCAATGGAAGCTACTCCAACAGATCAGCCAGGTGTTACTCTTAGTTCGATTGAAGAACGTATAATAAGTCTCAAAGCGTTACTCAGTTATACTTTTTAATAAGGCAAAGCTAAAGCCGTTGCCGTGAAATGGCAAAATTCTTAATATAACAAATCTAGATCATTCGTAGGCTTTAGCTTCATGTTTTTTATGCCAAAATAAATTGACGGGTTGAGGTACTAATGACGCAATTTTTATAAATTTTTACCAAAATCCGTCAGCTATTCCCCGCTGTTTCAATTCTATCTCTGCAAAGTAAAAACGCTTTTTCAGTGAAGAACGTTCCCAAGGTATTTGTCGCCCTTCTGTTTCTTCTATGACGGCATTACGCACATTGATAAACAATTCTCCAATAGTTACATTTTCATCATAAATATGCTTTAACAAGTGTTTAGTGTAAGGACTATTGTTGTCTTTACCATCATCATAAGCCACATGATTAGGTGAAGTCGCATAAGCAATCAATGAACCTTGAGGAGCGGGTGTATTAGAAAAAGAATTATCATTTACCCAAGCTAAGCCTTTAGCAATACTCTTAGTATTACCACTGGCATCTACTAACATCAAGTTATTGGGTTTATTACGACACGCATCAAGAATAACAATATTCATCGTCGTCTCGGCATCCTCCATGCTGTCCAACACCGAAGATAAGGCAACGGTTTCTGATTCTAACAGCGTCTTGGGGCTGTCAGGGGAAGTTTTGAGGTCGACAGGCAACAGAAAATTTTCATCGCCATCTTGGGCACCATGCCCTGAATAGTAAAACAACCCGACGGTTTTTTTACCCTGTTGATGTTCTTCCTTTAACCGTGTTTCAAAATCCTTAATGGCCGTTTCCATCGTCTGTTTGTTGGCATTTTCCTCATAAATGACTTCAAAATCTAACTCACTTAAGGCTTTAGACATACCCTTGGCATCGTTGACGGGATTATTGAGTAGACTAACCACTTTGTAATCAGCATTACCCACTACCAATGCGATGCGCGATTCAGGAGAAGAGGGCTTGATTGCAGCGCATGATAAAAACAATAAACAGGAGGTGAGTAATGTACCCCACCTAAGCACTTTGTACACGTTTGAGGTTGTCATAATGTTTTCCTCCGTGGCGTTTATGAACAGGCACCATCATACGATACATCACGATCTATAGCAAACTCTGCTCTCCGATTGATTTGCTCAATTTGCTTTTGAGTGTAGGCACTTGGATCATAGAGTTCTAAAGGCCTATTTTCGCCTTTAGCGATAATCTTAATGGGA
>JAYQWI020000653.1:0-3187 GCA_035871815.2 Candidatus Parabeggiatoa communis | reverse complement strand
CATTCGCGATAAATGAAGGTATCAAATAGGACAAAGCCGGAATGGAACCAAAAACAACCGTTGTAAACGCTAATAAACTTGATAGTACATGGTCTGATTCCACTATCCCTTTCACTGAACAGACCACTTTAGATCAATTATTTGTAGAATCCTCAAAATTTAAACATCTATCAAATAGGTTAATTCTTCTTAATGTCAACTTGAATGCTGTTGATTATAGTCATAACAAAATAGGTCATGGTAATACAAAAGCACAGGCAGGTTTAATCGGTCACTTGGGTGATGGAAAATACATGATAGATTTTGATCCTGCAAGAACAACTGTGCTAGATATACTCCATGAAAAGCACCATATCATTCAATTTCAACGACTCGCAAAATCAGGTGCATTAGGCAATAAAAGCTTATTTTCAAAATATGTCGTTGCTGGTTTTGAACGAGGTGCTTATGAATACGAGTTAAGACTCGTCACACGACTTAATGTGTCTCAAAACTATAAGCGGTTTTTAGCAGAGCAAATACTTAATTACTACACAATCACTATTCAGAGAAAGTATGAAAGTGATAGCAAAAACTTCAAGAAAATTCTTAATGCGATTGAACCCTTATTAAATCCCTCATTAGATCGTGTTTTACTCAAAAAGAAGGTTGGACTTTAATCAGTAACTGTTATAGTGTGTCACAATATGAAAAAAATAGTCTTTTATGTCATCAAACCTAAAGCCATTTTGGTGGATAGGACAAAAACACTTGATGAAACAATTGGAAAGCCTCTAACAGAAGTCACAACCTGGCTTGATGAAGAAATGACTCACTCAGGATGGAGTGATAATGATTATATTGTTGCTGTTAAGCTAATTTATCTCGCTTACTTATACGAAGATTTCAAAGACGAACCGGAAACGCAATTTTTATTTAATGGTGGTGCTATTCGCTTTGAACTTTTTGATAAATGGTGGTCAATTGAACGTTTTGAATTAAGCGATAATATCACAGAAGCTGAACACTCACTTGAGAGGCTAACAAAGGAAAAGATTCAATTAACGGGTAATAGCGCTATTGACACTTGGTTATTAGGTCAATTAGCCGCATCGTCTGGGGAAAGCCGACAATCTCTTCGGGGTTGAATGTGAAATTGAACTTCAAGTTTTTGCGTGCAAAAACTTTTGCCAAACCGAGGGAAAGCTGGCAACCCCGAATATCAGGTATAATCCCTATCATCTATCAAACTCGCAATTATTCATTCATCTCACCTTTCTCATTTTCCCATGCCTTGGTTACAAATTATATTAGACACAGACGCACAAAGCGTTGAACGGATTTCCGACAGCCTCACCGAACTGGGTGCGGTTGCCGTCACCTTGCTTGATGCTGAAAATCAACCGCTGTATGAACCCCCTTTAAATACCACCCCCTTATGGAAACAAACACGGGTAATTGGTTTATTTGAAAACGACACGGATAGCCATCAATTACAAAAGCAATTGCAAGCCAGGATTGTGCCCTTGCCCCCCTGTCAAATACAAATCCTAAAAGATCAAGAATGGACTCGCGTCTGGATGGCTGATTTTCATCCCTTACAATTTGGCAAACGTGTTTGGATTTGCCCCAGTTGGCAAAGGCCGCCTGATCCACAAGCCATCAATATTATGCTTGATCCCGGCCTCGCCTTTGGTACGGGTACACATCCAACAACGGCCTTATGTTTAGAATGGCTCGATCAACAAAACGATTTATCCGATCAAACCCTGATTGACTATGGCTGCGGTTCCGGCATCTTAGCCATTACCGCGCTCAAATTAGGCGCTGCTCACGTTTGGGCAGTGGATAATGATCCGCAAGCATTATTAGCCACGCTTGATAATGCTAAAAAAAATCACGTTGAAACCGCCATTAGCCCCGTCTTACCAGAACAACTCCCTCACCACGTCAAGGCCGATGCCATACTCGCCAATATCTTAGCCACCCCCTTAATCAAACTCGCGCCAACCTTGACAGCACATTTAAATACCAAAGCGCCACTGGTATTATCAGGCCTACTAAAGGAACAAGTTGATGACGTGATAGCCGCTTATACGCCCTATGCGACTATTGTAGACAGGGTTGAACAGGATAATTGGATACGTCTTGTTGTTCAAGGAGGCAACAGATTGCCCCTACAAACACGGAGATAGAACCTGATGCACACACAATGCCCCCACTGCCAAACGATATTTAATGTTACAGCGGCACATCTCAATATTGCACAAGGACATGTTCGTTGCAGTCATTGCAGAAATATTTTCAATGCGGACAATAGTTTATTAAAACAATTACCGGGAGAAGACAGCACTGATGAATTTAATATCGGAGAAGATCAGACAGCCCATTTCCAAGATGACGACATTCCAGAATTGCTCCAAGAAGATATTTACGATCCCCCTCGCGGCCGTTCTTGGAAATCATTATTTTGGTGGGGAATCATAGTCATTATCCTTGCTGGCATACTAACAGCACAAGGAATGTGGTTTTTTAAACGTGATCGTATTTTACAACATCCCCAAATCAGGCCTTGGTTAGAACAATTTTGTTCTAACTTTTTATGTACTTTACCCACAACCCGGGATGTCAAACGCTTCAAAATAGAACATCTTATTGTCCAAATCCACCCAGACATCAGTAATGCCATACAAGTTGAAGCAACATTTATCAATAATGCTATTTTTCCACAGCCTTACCCGGATTTACAATTGATTTTTGAAGATTATAACGGCCAGACTCTTAAACAACGCCGTTTAACAGCGGCCGAGTATTTACAACAATCCGTGCCAGAAGAACAACAATTGGAGGCAAAAAGCACAGTACACATTAAATTGGAATTGAGGGAGATGGGGGAAGTTATCGAAGGGAAGCAAATTGTGGAAAGCTATCGGTTTGAATTTTTGTGAAAATATATAGTGAATATCGGGTGCTTTGGTTTCGGTAAGGGATTTTAGGGGGAGGGCGTGATAGAACGTTTTATACGGCTGATTGTTTTTATATCAGTATCAATTATTTAATATCACGATTTTCGCTGCGGTACTATACATCTTAGCAACTTAGCGTGATTTTAGAAAAAAAATGCTGATTGTAACGGATTTTATGGACACCATAAATAATGGGGCTCTTCCATTATTTAGCCAAAAATCCGTTATAATCATAAAAAAGA
>JAYQWI020000652.1:0-1477 GCA_035871815.2 Candidatus Parabeggiatoa communis | reverse complement strand
AAAGGCTATGTGCGGAAAACGCCATTTGTAGCTTTTCGCGTAACTTGGCAATCAGTTGAACCGCTATCAGGGAATCGCCGCCTAACTCAAAAAAGTCATCATGGATGCCTATTTGTTCAATACCTAAGACGTTTTGCCAGAGATTAGCCAGGGTTTGTTCAAGCTGAGTGCGGGGAGCCTCATAGGCATAACTCAATTGAGGTCGTGAGTGCGTCTGTTTGGGTAGCTTAGTTTGATCAGAGATTTCTAATAAACGTTGAATTCCAGAAACCTTATGCTGTTCTAGCCGAATCATAAAATCATCAGTAGAGACCAAAACCTGGGGTAGTGTACTCCCTATAATGCGGCTAAATACCTCTATGCCCTCTTTAGGCAATATGCCTTGTTGAAGACTATCCCTATCCGTTTTGCATTTTTGGTGTATTTCAAGTGGCATCACTGTATTGACTGCCATCCCCACTTCTTGCCAAGCATCCCAATTGATGGCCGCAGTAAAACGGTTTCCGTTAGCCATCTTAAACTGAGCAAAAACATCAAGAAAGGCATTCGCGGCACAATAGCCAATTTGTCCACCTATCCCAAAAATAGAAGCCAGTGAAGAGCAGAGGAGAAAGAAATCTAATTCAACATCCTGCAATAGACTATCAAGTACCAAGGTACCTTTTAGTTTCGGGGCCAAAATTTGTTCGGTCATCTCTTGAGTTTGGCGTAGAATCAAAGCACCATCTGGTACGCCGGCAGCATGAATCACGCCATTGAGGGAACCAAATCGTTGTTCGGTCGCCGTGAGAACGCCTTGCATTTGTTGTGGATTGGCCACATCAGCATTGGCTATCAAAATCTCGGCACCTTGTTCTTCAAGGGCCTGAATTTTTCTGATTTTTATGCTGATACTCTCTTGCTCTGGATGTGTGGTAAGCCAATTGTCCCATTCTGCTCTACCAGGAAAAGCGGAACGCCCGGTCAAAACCAGTTTGGCTCGTACTGTCTTGGCTAAATGTTCAGCCAACGTCAAACCCATACCGCCCAATCCACCGGTAATGAGGTAAACCCCACTTTCCCTTAGCCGTGGTGTCTCGTTAATAGGCTTCTCCAAGCGAACGGGCTCAAAGGTTTGCACCCAGCGATGCTGGCCACGATAGGCAATGATTTTATCAGTCGATTTTGTGGTCAATTCAGCCAGCAATTGATTGATCACTTTCTCCCTTTGAAAATGATCGTGGTTCCTTTGAAAAGAGGATTTAAGATCAATGCTACAACAATTGAGATTCGGATATTCTTGCCCAATCATCTTAACCGGGCCGAGTACCGTTGCTTTTTCTGGGTACAGCACCTCTTCATCAGTCACGGCTTGCATATTATTTGATACGACCGCGATTTGAATGTCATCAGTCACATTCTGTTTTCCAAGGGCTTGGGTGAGAAACAGTAGACTGTAAAATCCGAACACTTGCGATTCGTCAATGCCTTCAACAGC
>JAYQWI020000651.1:0-2278 GCA_035871815.2 Candidatus Parabeggiatoa communis | reverse complement strand
GATTACGGCCCCTACCAGCAATGATGCGCCACCTTATACTTTTATTGATCGTGAAAATGCTTGGGCCTTAGAAAACAGGGCGGTCAAAGAAAAAAAAGCCGCAGAAGCAGAAGGCAAAGTCACACGGGCCAAATTTTTAACCAGTAGCACACTCACTTCCCGAGCTTTTTGTGTCGATTTGGCGAAAGATTTGCATGAAAACATTGATTAAAATCAATGTTTTATAAAATGAAGTTCGAGTAATAGGGTTACAAGTTGGACTCCAAAGCTAACACTTTGGATGTCATGTTACCTCGTACCCCATCCATAACGTTTTTTATTCTATACAGGAGAACATTATGCCCGAAAGTACCCAACACAAGTTGGATCGCATCCGTCCACCCCGGGTTCAAATTACTTATGACGTGGAAATTGGCGATGCCATTGAAATGAAGGAATTGCCATTTGTCGTGGGTATTATGAGCGATTTGTCCGGTAAACCCGAAGAACCGCTTCCACCGATGAAAGAGCGCAAATTTGTTGAAATTGATCGAGATAATTTCAACGATGTGCTTGGGGCGATTAATCCACGCTTAGCGTTTCGCGTTGATAACAAATTAACGGACGAGGACAGCAAACTCAATGTCGAGTTGAAGTTCAAACATATCGATGAGTTCCATCCCAGCAGTATCGTCCAACAAGTTGAACCACTCCGTAAACTCTACGAAGTACGCCAACGCTTAAATGACTTATTGGTCAAATTAGATGGCAATGACGACTTGGATAAACTCCTGCAAGATATCGTTAACAACACTGAAGAATTACAGCAAATCCAAACGTTAGCGAAGGAAAATGCGGCTGAAACATCCAAAGGTGATGCGGCAGAAGCCACTCAACCCGAAGATAAAGCACCAGAACCAGCGACGACTTAAAGAGGGGAGAAATATTGAAGCTTAGGCGGGACGGGCTTTGCAACGCTGTCCCAATGTTTAATGGTGAGACGGGATTTGCAACCCTCTCCCAACGTTTAATAGGAAACCATAATGGCAGATGAAGAAACAACCCAAGCACCCGCCGAACAAGCGGAAGCGACAGCAACTGAAGAACTCAGTTTGCTTGACAAAATTGTCGCTGATGGCAAGATGACCAAAGACGAAAGTCAAAAACCTCATGCCAAAGATATCGTAGCCGAACTTGCCGAACAAGTATTGGAAGGCAATATGACGGTCAGTAACGATACGATGGCGATGATTAATAACCGCATTGCTAAAATCGACGAATTACTCAGTCAACAAGTGAGTGAAATCATGCATGCCCCAGACTTCCAGAAAATGGAGGCTTCTTGGCGGGGTTTGCATTATTTAGTGATGAACACCGAAACCAGTACGTCATTAAAATTGCGCCTGATGAATGCCACTCGTCAGGACTTGCAAAAAGATTTGGAAAAAGCCGTCGAATTTGATCAAAGCCAACTCTTCAAAAAGATCTATGAAGAAGAATATGGCACCTTTGGCGGCCATCCCTACAGTTTATTGGTTGGTGATTTTGAATTTGGACGGCATCCGCAAGATGTGGCCTTTTTAGAAAAAATGTCCAACGTCGCCGCTGCCGCTCATGCGCCCTTTATTGCGGCAGCCAGTCCTAAGTTGTTTGATATGGACAGCTTTACGGAATTGACCAAGCCGCGTGATTTAGCCAAGCAATTTGAAAGCACCGAACTGATCAAGTGGCGTTCCTTTCGGGAATCGGAAGACTCTCGCTACGTGGCCTTAACGCTGCCACATATTTTGCTGCGTTATCCTTATGGGCCTGAGACCCTGCCCGTTGAAGAATTTATGTTTGTGGAAGATGTGGATGGTAAAGACCATTCTAAATACCTCTGGGGCAATTCGGTGTATGCCTTGGGACAAAGAATTACCAATGCATTTGCCCTGCATAAATGGTGTGGGGCCATTCGTGGCGTTGAAGGCGGTGGCTTAGTAGAAGGTTTACCGGCCCACACCTTTAAAACCGATGAAGGGGATATTGCGTTGAAATGCCCCACCGAACTTGCCATTACTGATCGCCGTGAAAATGAACTCAATGAACAAGGCTTTATTACCCTCTGTCATTGTAAAGGAACGGATTACGCCGCGTTTTTTGGAGGCCATACTGCCAATAAGCCCAAAGTGTATGACACCGATAATGCCAATGCCAATGCCCGTTTATCGGCCATTTTACCTTATCTCTTAGCCGCCTCCCGCTTTGCTCACTATATTAAAGTGATCATGCGTGACAAAATAGGCTCATTTGTGTCCGG
>JAYQWI020000650.1:0-10578 GCA_035871815.2 Candidatus Parabeggiatoa communis | reverse complement strand
AGTGGGCTATCAAGATGCCCTTGGATTCGAGTTTCTAAATTCCAAACCGTTTCACCATGACGAATTAAAAAAATTTGAGTCATTCATTTTGCTCCTCATAAGTTTTCATTGGGCGCATTTCTATTTTTCCGCTATTGTACTTACCTCGAAGGGGCCGTTGTTTTTTTCCTCTCCCCAGCTTTCAGCCTCAATGCCACCTATCGGGCGCAGGTATTCCCCTACAAAACCCATCCTATTTCAAGGCTGTAGGGGCTGCCCTTGCCTGTTCGCCCAGGCTTTCGAGGTTCAAGTTTTTGCGCGCAAAAACTTTTGCATGAAAGCCTATTATATTTAACAACTGAAGGGTTGGAAATTATCGCCTCGCTTGCCAATTCGTGCGCCATGTTATCCAGAGTTTACGTAAAGGGGTTAAATGAATGCGATGTTCAAACACTTGGTATTTCTCTTTTTCTATTTCTTGTAAAGTTGCTAACGCGATTTGAGCGCGAATCAAACCGCTACGTTGATTAAAACGATCTTCTTTAGCTAAATATTTGAAAGCATTGTTATAATAGTCGCGAATGCGCTTTGTTTGGTAGGCCAATAAAGCTTGTACGGAATCGGACAGTTGGCCATTATATAAGGTTTGTGGACTCACATTAAATTGTTCTAATTCATGAGTCGGAATATAAAGCTTAGAGTAGAGTAGATCGTGGCGCAGCTCACGCAAAATAGAGGTGAGTTGTAAAGCAATGCCTGATTGTTCTGCATATTTGAGGGTGCTGTCATTTTGATAACCCAACACTTGCGTACATAGCAGACTTAATACACCCGAAGTACGTTTACAATAGGCTTCTAATTCATTAAACGTGCTATAACGAGTCACGTCTAAATCCAGTAACAAGCCTTCTATAATTTCTTGAAAATAATGTTGGGGTAATGGGTGATGCTTGAGGGATTCACTTAGGGCTTGACAAACAGGATGATGTGGCGTACCGGCAAAGGTTTGTGCCATTTCTTCTTGCCACCAGTAGAATTTTGCCCTTGCTACGTTCACATCAAAACAGTCATACGGTATGTTATTGACTTCACTGAAAAAAGCCTGTAATGCGGTGAGTGTTTGTCGAGTGCCCTCAGGCAGAAAACGTAGACTGTAATACAGACTCGAACCCTCACGCAGCACTTTGTCTTGACAATATTGTTGAGGTGTCATGAATTTAGTACAGTAATTGATTGATCAATCCATGATAACAAATCAAGTGGTTGTTGGAGCATCCCAGTCGCACCCCACTGTGTCGGTGTTTCTTTTTCATCTATGTAGCCGTACAAGGCTACCAGTGTACGCATGCCCGCTCGCTGTCCCGCTTCAATATCGCGCTGTGCATCACCTACATAAATACAGGACTCTGGGAGGCTTTGTGCCAGTTGACAGGCATGTAGCAGGGGCGCGGGATGGGGTTTGTTCTGGGGTAAAGTATCGCCGCTGATGTTGCACACACTGCGGTGTGTCAAATCTAATTCTTGTAATAACGGTTCAGTGAGCCAAGCGGGTTTATTTGTGACAATGCCCCATTGTATGCCTTGTTTTTCCAAAGTGTTGAGTACTTCGGCCATGCCCGGAAACAAAACCGTTTTATCAGCAATGTGATCAACATAAAGATTCAAAAACTGTTGTCGCAAGTCTGTGAAAGTCTGATCATGCTCTGTTAAGTTAAAAGCCATTTTGACCAGTATTGTTGAGCCATAAGAGACGAAAGGGCGAATTTGTTCAAAGGGTAGCGGTGCGCGTTTTTGTTCAACTAACAGGGTGTTGAGCGCAAATGCTAAGTCGGGCGCGGTATCTAATAGTGTGCCGTCTAAGTCAAATAGCACGGTGTGTACGGAATGATTCATTTGGGTTTGTGTGTGTGAATAAGATAGTTGACTGAGATATCAGAACCTAGCGAATAATGTTTGCTAAAGGGATTATAACTCATACCGAGCAAATCGATCATTTCACCGCCAGCAGTACGCACCCATTCTGCCAATTCTGCCGGACGAATAAATTTGGCATAATCATGTGTACCTTTAGGCAGCATTCTGAGAAAATATTCGGCCCCAATGATGGCAAATAGATAAGATTTAGGATTACGGTTAATGGTGGAAAAAAAGAGATGCCCATCAGGCTTGACTAATTTATGGCAAGCGCTAACAACAGAGGCGGGCTGTGGAACATGTTCTAACATTTCCAGGCAAGTCACAACATCAAAACTGGCCGGACACTCAACGCTCAACTGTTCTGCTGTCGTTTGTTGATAATTGATTTTAAGGTTGGATTCATGTAAATGTAATTTTGCCACACTCAGCGGTGACTTACCCATATCAATGCCCGTTACCAAAGCGCCGTGTTGTGCCATACTTTCACTTAAAATTCCCCCGCCGCAGCCAACATCTAACACGCTTTTACCTGTCAAACCACCAACGCCTTTGTCAATATAGTCTAAGCGTAGTGGGTTAATGTCATGTAGTGGTTTAAATTCACTGTTAGGATCCCACCATCGAGACGCTAATGCGCTAAACTTAGCCAGTTCTTGCTCATCAACATTGTGTGTTATGTTCATGTTATCGTTCCCAAAAACAACAACGATTGGTTATAAAAGGATTGCAAGAGGAGTTCAGAAGTTCATAAATTTAACTCATAAGTTCAACGTTCAGGAGTTCATAGTTTTCAGGAGTTCAGACGTTATATATTAATAAAAATCCTTTAAAATCAGTATTCAACTATGTACCCTATTACTTTATGAAGTCAATTATTCCGTTTCATTGGCTTGAAAAAGCCCTTCCCCATAACAATCAGATTTTTTATAAGAAATATCCTTGTCGTTATTGTTTGTCGTTATTGTTTATTGTTATTGCTATTCGTTATTCACATACGCCAGTGGTATTCTAAACCTATACTAAGAGTATAAGGGATTTTGGGTCAGATTTTTTATCGGCGTAATCATCGGGTTTTTCGTTAATATACGGAATGTACTTGAAGGGGGCATCGACAAATCGTGCCATGCCATAATAACTTGATGATGGCCCGTTTTTTTTCTAAAGCCAAACAATAACGACAAGGATTGTATATTAAAAAAGGATTTCAAAACGGATTTATCGAAAGTGTACGAATTCGATTTTCAAAAGCTCTCGTGCATGAAATTAAATCGAAATGAATTAGTGATTCCCTTGTCATTGCTATTGACAATAAAAAGTTGAGTCAGTGATTTTATCCTCGTTTATAAATATTATATACAATTCTTGTGAGTTATTATTGTCAGATTAAAAACGTGATCATCAAGTCATAAAATCAAAAACGATCAAACTGCCACGTCTGATCTCAGTTTTGGTTTTGACTGATATGGGTGAAAGTCTTATGATGAGTTTGGTAAAGAAAAACCGTATCTTATTAATTCCACAAGTTTTTGCGCGCAAAAACGGTATTTAGCGTAGCCTAAAATGTGGAATTGACTTTCAATCCTTTCAATTAAGCCTTTAAAAAAAAGGTTTATTTATCTTCGCTAAACTTCGTTTCGGAAAGAAGTTGTATTATCAGTATAGATATAAAGATGACAGTTCAAGCACAACTGCGATTTTTATTTTCACGTTTTTCAAGTGCATTCCGTATATCAATAATCAAACGAAAAATTTATACAAGAGAACACTGATGCTTAAATTGAACGGTTATACCATTACTCAAACCCTTCACGAAGGTGAGGAAACTATCGTTTATCGTGGATATGGCACTACAGATAAGCACCCTGTTATAATCAAAGTATTACTTCGTTCCTGTCCCGATCAGAAAAAAATGGCAGCGTTTCAACGTGATTATGAAATCATAAAAAACTTGAATTTATCAAGTATTATTCAATACCGCGAATTACAAACGCATAATCATGCGTTTATCCTTATTTTTGAAGACATTCAAGGCGATTCTCTTCAAAATATCATCGCCACTTCAAAAATATTTCCCCCTTTAAAAAAGTCTAGCAACCTATCCTCAATGACAAAAGACGAACTTGAAGGGCTTTTCACTTTTTTACGCATAGCCATACAAATCGCTGAGATTTTGGGCGAGTTACATGCCCACAATATCATCCACAAAAATATTAAACCGACTAATATCATTGTCAATTTGGAAACGGGACAAGTTAAACTCACTGATTTTAATTGGTCATCACTGATATCCCAAGAAAATAAAAGTGTAATTCAGTTCAATTTACAGGCCGAAACTTATATATCTCCAGAGCAAACCGGGCGCATGGATCGACTTTTAGATTACCGGACTGATTTTTATTCGTTAGGCGTGGTTTTTTACGAGATGTTAATTGGACATCCTCCGTTTGAAAGTACGGATGCCTTGGAACTGGTGCATTGTCATCTTGCTAAACAACCGGCTTTTCCACATACACTTAATCCCAATCTGCCACCCGCCATTTCACACATTGTGATGAAATTATTGGCTAAGACTGCTGAGGGGCGTTATCAAAGTGCTTACGGTTTAAAGGCCGATTTGCAAGCTTGTTGGCATCAATTGACTGGCACTTCAATGACAATAACAAGTTGTTTAGTGGATTGTATTCCAAACACTATCCAGCCCTCTCGACTTACGACTTTAAATCAAAAAAGTCACTTAGACTTAATAACAATCATGAAAGTGTCGCAAGCCATTTCTGGGGAAATCGTACTCAATCAGTTGATCAAAAAATTCATGTCTATCGTGATAGAAAACGTTGGTGCCGAACAAGGTTGGTTGATTTTGAAAGGTTCAGATGTTCATCATAACTCTAAATCAGAAGGCGAAAAACTATTTATCGAAGCGTATGCCACCATTTCCCATGTTCAATTGTTAGAAGCTATCCCCTTAGAGTCATTTAATAGTCATAACAACACCCAGCCGGCACTTTCCAAGACGATTATCAGGCATGTCGCGAAAACTCAAACCCCTCTTGTCTTGAATAATGCCAGCCGTAATGATTTATTCAATCATGATCCCTATATTTCGCAACAACAACCTCAATCGGTATTATGTGTACCGATTATTCATAAACAGCAATTGATAGGTGTCTTTTATTTAGAAAATAACCTGACAACTGGTGCATTCACACCCGAACGCTTGACTGTCTTGAAATTGCTTTCGTTCCAAATCGCTATTTCGCTTGAAAATGCCTTATTTTATGCTCAATTGGAACAAGCTCGTTTTAGTGCAGAACAAGCACGAAGTGCAGCTGATCAAGCTCGTTTGGATGCAGAAGCCGCGAATCGTGCTAAAAGCACATTCTTAGCCAATATGAGTCATGAATTACGTACCCCATTAAATGCGATTCTGGGTTATAGCGAATTGATTCAAGAAGAGGCCGTCGAATTAGGTTATGAATATATTTTGCCCGATCTGGAAAAAATTCAAACCGCAGGCATTCAATTATTAGGTATTATCAGTGATATTTTAGACATTTCTAAGATAGAGGCCGACAAATTAGAACTGAATTTGTCTGAATTTTCCGTAGTCAAGTTAGTAGAAGACATGGTAACCACTATCCAATTGATGGTGGAAATGGGCAATAATACGTTGTCGATTGAATATGCTGATGATCTAGGCACATTATACGCTGATTACCACAAAGTGGGACAAATTCTACTGAATTTATTAAATAATGCCGCCAAATTCACGAATCAAGGCAAGATTACTTTGATAATCACGCAAAAACGACTTCCTTATCACCCCGCTTTGTCAAATGAGGAAAGCCAAGCGAGCGAATCGGAATGGATATTTTTTCAAATTGCCGATACGGGTATAGGCATACCCCCAGAACAAATGAACAAAATTTTTCAAGCCTTTACTCAAGCTGATAATTCTAGCACTCGTGAATATCGCGGCACCGGTTTAGGATTAAGCATTAGTGAATGCTTTTGTCGTGCCATGGGGGGCCATATTTCGGTGAGCAGTGAACTTGGCAAAGGCTCAATTTTTACGGTTCAAATGCCTGTTATGTGTGAATTGTGAAAATTCGTCCCGAAGTCATTGCTAAATTTGTGAGAAAAATTTATTTTGCCGTGGCGCAATTTTCGTTCTAAATTTATTTTGCCGTGGCGAATTTAAATATAAATGTACGTCATGAGATCGGGAAAGGCCATAACTGAAAAAAATGGGTTTGACTTGACTGATAATTCAAAGTTAGGATATTTTAAAAAAGATGAGTGTTTGAAAACGCTTGGCCACTTTCACTCGAAAAAGGGGATTTTTTAAAGTGATACGGAATGTACTTGAAAAGGGTGAAAATAATTCTGAGAAGTTTGCTAAAGAAAAAGCGTATTTTTATTGACTTTCAATCCGAATTTTAGCCGATAAAAAATCTGTTTATTTCGCTTCGCTGAACTTCGTTTAGCGTAGCACACCGAAGGTTTGTCAAACTTCGGTTCGAAGCTGTGCGAGATCATCCGTTGTACTCTCAGTATATAGAGAGCATTTCTACAGCCTTGTGGGGCTGTCGTGAAAAATGGAGACGAGTTTTAAACAAAATAACACTTATAAGAGCGAGGGTATAAGGGATTGATCCACCCTTGTACACCGTTATGGACAGGTTTTATAGACCATCCAGTCTATATTGGTGTACTGATGTGATCTGATAGGGAGCAAGGAGCTAACAACTGTTGTTTGATTTCTATCTAAATTTAGGTTTATATACTCATATGAGTAGAATTGATATCAAATTAAATTAATCACTTGAAAAAATAAGGAGTAATCCCCATCATGCCACAATTGGGTTAGGTTAACCCAATATCGAGAAAAGTTTTCTCGTACTGACCTTTGGATTTAGAGGGTTGGTAAATTGGTGTTCTAACTTCTTGATTGAGTTTGAAGGTCAATTTGACCATAAGGGACTTCCTTTCATGATTTACAGAGGTTAGTTGTACAAAACGACTTTTTTCGGATTGCGTACCAATTTATGTGCCTGCTCAACCAGGACTCTAGTTGCAGTTCCTGAAGAACTATCAACAGAGAGCGAATTACCTATGAATAGTTTTGAGTAGATTTATAGGAACAGGATGGCTAAACCAAAGGACCAAACTAACAGTACCTTATTTAGAGAAGCCATGCAGGGAGTCAAACCCCTGAAGAATGACAAAATACCACTGACAACGCCCCCCCCTTCACCCATTCCTAAACAACGCTATTTAGACGAACAACGAGTACGTGAGGAGATGCTTTCAGACAACTACGATCTCACAGATGTTGAAACTGGGGAAGAGTTGTTATTTGTACGCCCAGGCGTACAGCAGAGTGTTTTAAGGAAATTGCGGCGAGGACAGTTTAGTGTCACTGCCGAATTAGATTTACATGGGATGATAGTGCGTGTTGCCAGAACCGAAGTAGCCGATTTTTTACGTGAATGTCAAAATCGCTATGTTCGTTGTGCGAGAATAGTACACGGTAAAGGTTATGGGTCTTGGCAAAAGCAGCCGGTGTTGAAAAACAAACTGAATAACTGGTTGCGACAACGCGATGAAGTACTCGCGTTTTGTTCAGCTCGTCAAGTAGATGGGGGGACAGGCGCAGTGTATGTATTGATTAAGCAGAAAAAATGAAGAAAAGGGAGCGGCTTGCACCACTCCCCTCAAACGCTAAAACAGGTTTTTTAATTTTTTAGGACAGATTTATTTTGCAGGAGGTTCAGCAGAAGGAGGTGCAGAATTGCCGCCCTTAGGAGGCCCATAATGCCCATAACCACCCTGACCACCCTGACCACCATAAGGCCCATAGCCACCTGGAGCACCCCAACCGCCGCCAGGATAACCACCACCCCAACCGCCAGGATAACCACCACCACCCCAACCGCCAGGATAACCACCACCATAAGGGTTGCTATTATAACGATTATAACCCTGACCATTACCACGCCCACCGACTGACGTACTAAAAGTCATATCGCCCCAGCCCGTGCCATCCATCCAGTCATTCATAGTATTTCCATAACCAGGACCACCCCCCCAAGGGCTACCACCCCAAGGGCTACCGCCCCAAGGGCCACCGCCGCCCCAAGGACTACCGCCCCAAGGACTACCGCCGCCCCAAGGGCTACCGCCCCAACCATTACCAGGAAACCAAGCTTGTGCAGGTGCAGCGACAACAGCGCCACCAATAATGGCAGACAGTGCCATTGCTTTAGCCATATTTCTCATTGTTATAACCTCCGATTTAATTACGGCCAGAATGTAAAACAAAAAATACACAAATTATCAACAATTCTGGATGTAATTGATTTTATTGTTAATTAATGAATGAAAACATCTAAAAATAACACATCATCCCATTAAATCTATCAAACAACTTTACCAAAATAAATCCTTAACAAGCTTTTTGAGTGCTTTATAGATTCAACCTTATTAGTATTATAATAAGAGCCTTATTTTTATAAGTCAAGCATTTTGCCTAAAAAGTTTGTAGTTGATGAGTGAATTTAACAAGATTATACCTTGACTCTTTTTGTACCACTTAAGAGCGCTTCTTGAAATGTGACCTGATTGTTGTAAATTTAATAGTTAGGCAACAGAGATTGATTTTATCAAAAAATTTCTATCTCAAAATTCTTTATCAATTCAAAAGCAAATTCTTAACAATAATCATTATTAATAATAATGTTATTTGAAATAAATCCCTTGCTCTCTGAACGACGAAGGCAATGATACTGGGTTTAAAGAATATTAGCAATCTCTAATTTACTGATAATCTACTGATAGGCTCCATTTTAGCCAATAACATATTGTTATTAATAAATAAATAAAATTTGGTTTCCTTAAAAAATTATTTGTGGCATTAATTTATTTAAAATTAAAGATTATCAATTAATAATTGATAGGTAGTCCATAAGAATTTAAATAAGCGTATTTATGAGTTAATAGGTAATAGATATAATGGAAGGGAGTCATAAAATTGATTAAACGCTTTGGTGGGATTTAACTTCGATGATTTTCATTCTACCCACTCTACACTCTCTAAGTTAATGGTATTAGGTTGTTGAATGGGAAGCTAAACGATAACAGAAGTTCATGAGTTCATAAATTCATTATTTTTATAGACATTATTTATAATTGATAATCAAACTTGATAATCCATTACATTTCTAATTCTATTGCCGATTAGCAAAAGAGTCTTTGAGTGATATTGGTATAAAGACTGCTATATTTAATCATATACAAAACTAAAAAAAGCAAAAGGATTATGGTTGATAATCAATTGTCAATTATCAATTAGGCATCTTGCAAAACGATTAAGCATAAAGAATAAAACAATAAGAGAAGTTAATACGATGTAAGTCATTGATTTGTGGTTGCAGTTCAAGGTTTTGCAAGTCCCTCAATTATCATAGAATTATCCAACAAAGTGACTATTGGAAACGGTTTATTAATCATGAAAAATCAATTTTTTCTTAATGAAATAATCAACGGTTTTTTAGCTCTATTACAAAATAGACACATACCCATTATGAGTTATCAAAAATTCACCGCAACAGCGTGTCAATTTATTAATCAATCATCTGTGGAGGATACAATCATGAACATACTAGGCAGAGAATTTATCACGGAACAAATGCCAGAAGGCTGGGTTATTTGTGAAAGATGGAGAGACGGTGTATTAAATATTATTGATAATAAATTGTCTAACCGAAAACAGGCTCAAGTTAAGTTACATAATCTGGGTAACTATTTGATAAAAGACTGTCAAAAGCTAGGTATAAGCCCTGAGCAATATTGGCGAATGTGTCAGGGAAAATTACTGACTCAATTTGTCAATCAAGTATAATTATGAAAAACAGTCTTTATCCAATAAATCGTTCTCGTACAATGACGTTTTTCTATCAAATGAAGAAAAAGGAGAATAACCGGTAGTCCTTGAAAATATAAGCAAGTGAGTTAAGAATATCAGGTTGACTTTGTTTTCCAAAGCTTAACGAGGCTCGAAACTGTGAAAATTGATAAGCTATAAATCTCTTTTTAAAACCTGCATCGTTTTGTAGGGACTACCCAATTCCTTTTTCATTCGATACTACTCAAAAATAAAACACATTATTACATTAATGTGATTAATTTATACCCACCCGAATTTAACTCTTCAAGCAAATAATCTGCGTTTTAATTAAATCTGATATCGTGCTATCAATATATATCAGAACAGAAATTATTAGCCTATCATAGGGAAGCCTGAAAGTGCCTGAAGGGCTTATGCGAATCAGTTAAAAAACATGATGATCGCATTCTTCATTTTCTTATCAAATACCCCCCTTTTTTTTCATATCGCTCTTCTAAACAGCTGGCATTGCCAATATTGCACCCGGTTCTCACGAGTCAAAGTTTCGTGCAGCCCAAAAAAAAACGCAATATGAATCACACAATCATTTGCCACAAGGGCAAAAGCCAAGCAACGTTTTACCTTCAAATCGATCATCATCTCTGATCATCCCTAAAAAACATAGCAGGTGAGTCTAAAATATCACTTAGATTTTGCGTCTTGTCGATCCTAAAACGCCTTTGTCGTGAAAATTGATCAGAGAAAATCTAAATACTAACAGCTTGATTTTTAAA
>JAYQWI020000649.1:0-5082 GCA_035871815.2 Candidatus Parabeggiatoa communis | reverse complement strand
TTTTTTTGATTTTTTAGAGTCATAAAATGTTTTATGTACAAACAAATCGAATTTGTCAAAACAGATTTTTAGGTGATAATTTATTTAACATCGTGATGACTATGCTTAATTGTTTAACAAACTTTGTAAAAATAACATTATGTTTAGTAAGCTTATTATTATTTTCTTGCTATAATAATGTGACTGTTGATAGTCTAGTTGGAGTTTATACTGCTAATCACGGAAAAGAACTTGACGTTCTAAAAATCAATTCTGATGGGACTTATGAACATCTTTACACCGAGAAAAATAAAAATACTCAGGTCAACAAAAATAGATGGTCATTCGAGATAGTTGATAACAAAGTAGAGGGCATTACGTTTACCGATTTCCACGTCTACTTTAAGGGTAAAAAATCGGGTGGTTACTGGTACAGAGAAATTGAATATGATCTTTTTGGAAATATAAGGTTTTGCCTCGATCCAGATTTATATTATTACTATGTTAAAAATACTTCGGCCGATAAGAATTAGCATACGCGGTTAATTTATTTGTACAAACAAATCGAATTTGTCAAAACAGAAATTAAAACAGCGTTTTCAAATATCAAATTTTATGGGGATGATAATCTTTTGTACGATAACGCATGTCAACATGAAGAGTGTTTGGAAATTAAACGAATTTTTACGGGGAAAAAATGGGAAGAGATCAAGTTGGAAGATATACAGTACAAGGATTATGTTTTTTCTTTTTTTTCACAAGAAGCGTATTATTATCTGCCAGCTTTTATGATAATTGTGCTTGAGAGTTATATTGAAGCAGATGTCGTAAGCCAAGCTGTTGTGTATAGATTAACTCCTCCCACCAATGACTATAAACCGAGAAAAAAATGGCTGGATAAAACAAAAAGTGGCTTTAATGAAATACAAAAAAAAGCTATCAAGTTATTTCTTGAAACACTAAGAGATTTCTACGGTGATGAGTGGGCAGAAATTGCTCTCGAAAATGTTTGGAATAAGTTATCGTTTTATCATTAATGTGTAGTATATCAATTTAGCGATTTAGCCTGTTTAAATATACCTATACACACCCAGATACTTGGGTGCGCGTGTTGCCCACCAGATTATTTTCGCCATGATGATGTTTTGGTGGGCAGAATTTAATTCAAAATAGAACAAACATGAAAACACAAACGCTCTCTCAACAAGCCCTATTTGTCGCTATGGGCCTGGCCTTAACCTCACCCAGCAATGCGGCTAATTACGTTTACGACGATCTCAATCGTCTCATCAAAGTGATTTACGATTCCGGTAAAATCCTGGATTACAGCTACGATGCGGGCGGGAATATCCTTAGCATCACCACCACAGATGTCAATGCGCCTAGATACGATATTGAAGGGCAAGTAGTGGATCAAAATGGTCAACCCTTGGCAGGTGTTTTGATCAAGGTAGGCAGCCAGACGGTTGAAACCGATGAGAATGGCAACTATCAACTCACTAATTTATTGCCCGGTGAGTACACCTTGATAGCCGAACTGGACAACTATAACTTTACCCCGCTAGACTTCACCGTCGGATCGGATCAACCTGTTGTGCTCGATATCGTGTCAGACGATGTAGATGCGCCTAAATACGATATCGAAGGGCAAATCAAGGATCAAAATAGTCAACCCTTGGCCGGTGTTTTGATCAAGATAGGCTCCAAGACGGCCGAAACCGATGAGAATGGCAACTATCAACTCACTGATTTATTGGCAGGTGATTACACCTTGATAGCCGAACTCGAAAACTACAACTTTACACCGCTAGACTTCACCGTCGGATCGGATCAACCTGTTGAGCTCGATATCGTGTCAGACGATGTAGATGCGCCTAAATACGATATCGAAGGGCAAATCAAGGATCAAAATGGTCAACCCTTGGCAGGTGTCTTGATCAAGGTAGGCAGCCAGACGGTTGAAACCGATGAGAATGGCTACTATCAACTTACTGATTTATTGGCTGGTGAGTACACCTTGATAGCCGAACTGGAGAACTACAATTTTACCCCGGTAGACTTCACGATAGGTGAAAATCAGCCTGTTGTGCTTGATATGGTGTCAAACGAGCAAGATGCGCCTAAATACGATATCCAAGGAAAAATAACGGACAAAAATGGTCAACCCTTGGCAGGTGTCTTGATCAAGGTAGGCAGCCAGACGGTTGAAACCGATGAGAATGGCTACTACCAACTCACTGATTTATTGCCCGGTGAGTACACCTTGGTAGCCGAACTCGAAAATTACAACTTTACACCGCTAGACTTCACCGTCGGTTCGGATCAACCTGTTGTGCTTGATATGGTGTCAGACGGTTTAACCGCATGTCTACTCTACGCGGTTCACGATCAAGACAGGAGAGATACCCAATTTTTCACCATCAACTCGGCACAAGACTTTGAAGTCAAATTGCTAGGCACAATGCACTACCAACAAGATATCGAAGCCTTGGATATGCACCCCGATTCCAACGCCTTATTCGCCGCCGCCGGCGATGATGGCACTCACCCCGGTTACCTTTATCAAGTCAATACGAAAACAGGGCAGCCAACCAAAGTCGGTAACGGCACAGGCTTTCATGAAATCAATGGGTTATCTTTTAAACCGGATGGTTCATTATGGGGTTGGGCAGAAGGTGATGGCCTGATTGAAATCGATATTCAAACCGGCCAAGGGCAGTTAGTACTCGCTTATACCGGCCCGATTGAAGATATCACTTGGGATAATAACGGCCTTCTACTTTATGGTGTAGAAGACAATCGCATTTTATCCTACAATAATCAAACCAATGAATTGACGACGTTAACATGCCGCTTACCCGGTGGAGAAGTTGAGGCCTTAGAAATGCTACCCGATGGCCGCTTATTGTTCGGGATTCATGACGATAAAACCGTCAGTCTTCATGCCTTGGAGCTGGAAACGTGTCAATTGGTGGGCACTTCAATCAATACTCAAATCAATGGGATTATTCTGAATGATGTTGAAGGGTTGGCTTGGCCGGTGCAAGCGTGTTCTGCCCCGTAAATTGTTGATATCTTTAGCGCCTCTTGCGTCTTTAGCGCCTCTTGCGTTAAAAAATAAACGCAACAGGCGCATTGGACTTAATCCTTCCCGATAGTTGTACTCAAGTCAGGCGCGAAAGCGCCTACTACAAATTTAAAAGCCCATCAAACTCTTGAGTGTTCCTCAGTGTTCCTCTGTTTTCCTCTGTGTGTGTTGAAACATTCCCCCTTTAACCCAGCTTTTGACGTGTCGATACGCTAACAAGTCAATCAAGCCAAGGTTTTGATGCAGAAGGCAACCGAAACAGCTTGACGAATCCCAATGACAACACAACCCAGTTTGACTTTGACACCAGCGGCCGCTTGGTGCAAGAAACCTTAGCCACGGCAGATAAAGTGAAATACACCTACTCATCAATATCGTAAATGTTGAAATATAATGTTTTTTTCCAAAAATAGCCTAACAATTAAAACATTCCCTCTTTTTTTATTTTTGATGGTAATGATAGAAATGACAGGTTGCGATGCTGTTGCTCGTGAGGAAATGGCACGTATTTCCTCTCCTGATTTTAGGGTAGACGCTATTCTTATTCGAGCTAATGCAGGTGCTACCACTTCTTTTGTATTTGAAGTCTATATTGTTCAAAGTGGTGATGTACCAACAGAGGATGACCTCTTATTTAGAGGCGATAAAATGGAAGGATTAAAACTTCGATGGGTACAATCAAAATTGCTAACCATTCAATATGAACAAGGGCGAATTTTTCACTTTAGCAATTTTTGGAGTTCTCAAAATGTTCAAAATACTTTCTGATATAGCTATATTGATGATAGTGACATCATTAAGTTGAAATGGGAATTGTTTCTTTCTCATATAAAATAAATGAACTTAAAGCACTTTGCCTAACCTCAGAGACTCTAAAATAACTCAATAAATGGCCTATTTTTGACTCCTAAATTATTAATTTTTAGTTGTAAAAACAGATAAAAATGGAGTTCTTTAATTAAGTAACGAACGAATGAGTGAGTGAGTATACAAATAAACTCCGTGAAGGTTTAAAACTTTTGCTTGGAAAAAAACTAGAAAAAGTGATAGCTTCTGTATTTTCCTTCCAAGGTGTTTTTAAGATGGAATCACCTCAAGCTGTGTTATTACAATTTGAAGAGAATCATCAATTAGTATTTTATCCGGCTAGTGATGGCGTCTCTTTAGATTGTGCTCATAAAACATTATCACCTTTGGATTTAGGACAATACGGCAAAGAAATTATTCTGGAAGTATCCCAATTTAGTTTGTGGCAATATGCACGATGTCAAGTTTTAAAAGAAGCTTATGTGATATTTTCTCATGTAGAAGAAAATGCTGTAGGGATAAAAATGCACTTTAACAATAGTTCTATTATAATCATCATTAATTGCGGAGATGATATATATATTTGGGATGAAGAACATTTTTGTGAAGCTTTCAAAAATGAAGAGATTAGTGAAATTAATGTTTGTTTATAGCATAGCATAACGTGTGTTCCAAGCACCCTTTTTTATTTCTCTACCCACGCATTACTATCAACCAAACCCAATACGTCATCAACTCACAACCCAGTTTAAGTCAAGTGCTGCTTAAAACAGAAGATTCTGGTACACAGACTTATTATGTGTATGGCCTAGGATTGATTGGGCAAGAAACAGGTGGTGAGTATACCAGCTATCACTTTGATTACCGTGGAAGTACAGTTGCTTTGACGGATAAAACGGGGCAAGTGACTGAAATATTTCAGTATTCGCCTTATGGATTGCTGCTCAGTGGGGAGGCCTCAACAACGCCGTTTTTGTTTAATGGTATGTATGGGGTGATGACGGATAGCAATGGCTTGTATTACATGCGAGCCCGGTTTTATAGCCCTGAAATGAGAAGGTTTGTCAATCAGGATGTGTTGCTTGGCAATATTTTTGAAGGGCAGACGCTGAATCGGTATGCTTATGTGACGGGTAGGCCGGTTTCGTTTGTTGATCCATTTGGGCTAATAGGTTTTATACCTACTTGGACGAAAGAACAAGCTTATA
>JAYQWI020000648.1:0-1734 GCA_035871815.2 Candidatus Parabeggiatoa communis | reverse complement strand
TTTTTAAGATAAGTAAAACTCAAAACTGGCATGAACAGTGACTGTTCATTTTTATAGCTTTGTTCAAAAATAGGCTCACTCGTTCATAATTTTATATATTTATATAGTCTTTTTTGGGCTACTTGGGCAACTAGACTGCGTTGGTGCATGGCACGATTTATCGCTGCCCTCTTCATAAAAACAAAGGGCAGACACGCCAGTCTACCCCTACGCTCAAAGTACAAACGAAAATGTCAACCACAGTTTGCTCCAGAGTTAAAAAAATCACAAGAGTGCGTCATCATACGAGTCCAGAGGGACTAAAAGGTATTAAGCGGGATGGTGCAATTAACCCCGGCCGAGGTATTCCTATTGGAGTTCATGTTGAAGTCGTCCCTTTTAGCTTGGCTAAAACGGCCTCAACAGAAACAGGTGCCTTTGGTAAAGGGGCGTTTGTAGAATTTGATGCCTTTGTGACAAGTCTGGTGAAAACTTATGTCGGTCCAAGAAATACGGCCGTAATATCCACGGATAAACCTTTAGCCATAGAAGGTTCTAATCCAAGCTTTAACACTTTATCTTGGTGGAAGTTTTGGGAGTCATAGATATGCGGAAACTTTGTTTAGAAAAACGATTTATTTTTGGGCTTTACACTTACTTGCGACAAGTTGAATTGTCAGTTGATAGGGCCTTGTATGATTCTTATGCTAAGTTAGTCATCTACTTTGAAGATAAGATTTCACCAAGAGCCGTCTTGACTGAATTGAAGTCACAAAGTGTCGAACCCATTATCACTGAAAAAACATTGAGTAACCCAAAACATATTGGGCTATTTGAAAATGTTGTCATTAGATTTTTAAAAATGATAGGTGCTAAACCCTATTTAACTTATGACGAGTTGGCTTATATTTATTCTACATTGGAAATGTTCGGGAAATATTTGACTTCTGAACGACTTCATGAGAGTCATAAAATTGTATTGCTACGCATGCGATTGAATAATTGTGGTGACATGCTGGCACTAAGACTCTTTTGTTCCGAAATCAAACGAGCTCAGAATGTCGAGCATTTTAATCAAAATGACATTTTAGATTGTCATTCGCTTGAAGTTATAGTGGGAGATACTTGGCCTGTGGGTAAGCCGACACGAAACCAGCGAACTAGATTGCCAGGCGGTAAAGTAAAGCAAGCCCGTGTATAATATATACAATACTATTACCGTTACAGTCAGTAAAGCTTTCACGCAAAGACGCAAAGGCGCAAATGGGCCAAGTCATTATGCTTAGCGTCTTTACGGCTTTGCGTGAGCAATAACAAAAAGATTTCCATTTCTCACTTAGGAACGTGCATGAAATAACTTATGCTATAAATAAAGGCAAAAAAATGAGTATTAAATCATCACCCTTCGGTGGAGTACCTATTTCTGGGGAAGAGGCTAAACAATTTATAAAGCAACTGCGTGATGACAAACCCAAACAAGCTGCAATTGATTCCTTTCATCGTGGGCATAAATTCCTGAAAAAATACCAAGAAAAAAGCGATCTCACTTTTTACCTTCAAAAAACTTATCTCAAAAAATGCCAAAATTAATCATCCTAAAATTTGACGGGGGCAATTTCCAAGACGGATTTAATGTTAGCCTACGGATTGGTAATGAAGGCGAGCCCCTCTCCACAGAAATCTCTGGCAACTTGCCCCCAAATTCAACCCTGCCCAAAAATTATCAACGCTGGCAATCAGACTTTTTAGAATTGG
>JAYQWI020000647.1:0-4765 GCA_035871815.2 Candidatus Parabeggiatoa communis | reverse complement strand
TCAACCAATTGAAACTGAAAAGACTCTCCTCTTGCATAGCGTTCCTTTTCAATCACAATATCGACACTGGCTGAAGGCGGTGGCTCAACGCCGCCACTGACGGTAATCACGACGGCCTCTTCGCTAATCTCAATATTACCCTCGTTATCTTTGGCATAGAAGCTGATTTCATAATCGCCGTTATAGACAGCATCGTTCCAACTGCTTTGCCAAACGTTTTCCACTTCGGTTTTGTGAAGGTTAAAACTGGGATAGGCTAAAATTGGGGTGCCATTGCTGTCCAGTACCAAATTTATCTTTGGTGGCCTGACAACAGCCCAAACTCGTTCAACTTGGCCAACCGCCGTAGTTGCTTTAGCTTTAAGCATAATGGCTTGCTCCACCAATAACGGGGTTGAAGTGGTAAGGCTTTCAACCGCTAAAGTGATGTCCAATGTTTGAAAATTGCCATTGACGTAAACTTGTTCCAACCATTGCCCATCATCAGTGGTGAAAATGCCATCTGCATTATCATCAAGTTGCGGAGTTTGGGTAGTGTTGATTGTGCTATTAGCGGCACCATAGTTTTTTTGACCTAATTTTCCCCGCAAATCTTTTTGTTTAGGAAGCGCCAGATTGAAGGCTTCTAAGAAGTTCATACCTCTCCATAAATTATTCACAAAAAAATGGGTGAAGCCTTGTTTTTCAACAATATAGGCCAATTCGTCATCCTTGGCACTGCTGATAATGGCGCGATTGGAAGCCGCGAGTGTTTTGACTAAGGAGCCAGAATAGCAGGCTTCAATGACTAAAATCACTTTATTGCCCGTGAGATTTTGGTAGTCATCAAGGATGCTTTTAAATTCAGAAGCTTGCATCTCGATGTCTTTGGCGAGTAGCAGTTTATTAGGGCCACCGTGATCAACAAAAAATACATAGAGCGGCTGATCAAGTTTACCGCCCGTTTTAGCCCATTTAAATGCGGTACGCACATCCTCAACTATCAAACCACGCTTTTCAGGTGTGCGAGTAATATTGTCATTAAAACCATCACCATTGAAATCAGCCCATGGTTTGGGAGACAGATAATAGATTTCGGATTTTTCAAAACCTCTGTCAGAAAAAACGTTGTAAATACGGTTAGAAATGGCTTCCGTCGCATCCCAAATAGAATTTGTGCGTTGTGCGCCACCGCCTGCGATGATGATAGCCGCTCGTTTGCCAGTGAGTAAGGCATCGCATGTTTCAGTGTTAATCTGGGTACAGACTTGGATTTTTTGGCCGAAAGTTAGATGGGCAAGGCCACCGGCAGTACCAATCCATTGTCCTCCATTACCATCACTAAAAAGAGCATTGATCCAATTCTTCGGCAAGCTAGAATTGTTAACATGGAAAATTGTCCATTTATTCTCATGGTTTAGATGAGCGACTCCTGCTGAAGTCCCTACCCACTGTTTACCAGTATCACTATTAAAAAGAGCTGTGACCCGATTGTCTGGTAGATCAGAGTTTTCTGAATTAAAAATACTCCAATGACCATTGAGTAGATATGCAAGACCATTTCTTGTACCTATCCATAATCCGTCATCTTGATCTAATTGGAGTGCTTCGATAACATTATCCGGCAAATCAGAATTTTCGGTATTAAAAATATTCCAACTACCGTCTTCAGAAAAATGTACCAAACCTTCAAAAGTACCTATCCACAAATCTTGATTATCTGATTGAAGAGCCATGATCTGCTTGTTTGGTAAGCCAGAATTTTCACTATCAAAAACATTATGCCTACCTTGAATTGACAGAGAGTTATTTTTGTCAACCGTAACCTCATATCTGAAAAATATGAGGTACCCATACCCGCCAATCCATAAGGTATTATTATCCGCTACATGAAGTACATTAATGTTATTAAGAACCCCAAATTCTTTCATATTGATAACAATGGACCTAAATCCATTAACTTCATGTTTTAGATACAAAAGTCTTTTACCACCATCAATAGCTATCCATGTTCCACCGCTATCAGATGCAAGCGACATAACGCTACCAGTTCCACCAAAACCTTTAAAATTACCATCAGCATTCAGATATGACAGTTGGCCTCCTTGAGTAGCACCTATCCATAATCCATCCTTATTGTCAACATTTATAGCGTTAATATAGTTATGCGTCAATCCTGATATTTCTGTACTAAGAATTGTCCAATAACTTTTCGCATCTAAATGTGCAAGCCCTGCACCTGTTTCACTACCAAAAATCATAAGCGAGTTTTTTCCATGGTTGACACGATCATTACCACTGCCTGTCCATATTCCACCGTTATTATCTTGCTGTAAAGCATAAACTAAGTTTCCTGGTAAATCAGAATTTTCTCTATTAAAAATTCTTCCCTTACCATTAACATCCAAGTGAGCAACTCCTTCGCTAGTACCTATCCACAGTTGACCATTATCATCAGAGTGAAATGTCCAAATTGTATCACTAGGTAAATCAGAATTTTCTGTGTTAAACACTACCCAGTTATTGTTAGCTAAAAGATGTGCAAGACCACTTTCTGTAGCTATCCACAATCCAGCGCTGCCATCAGATTCAAGCGCCCAAATATCGTTATTTGGCAAATCAGAATTCTCTGTATTAAAAATAAGCCAATTACCCTCATTAACATTAAAATGGGCGAGACCTTCACTGGTACCTATCCAAAGCCCACCAATACCATCAGGTTGAATAGCATAAATCAAGTTACTTGGTAAACCAGAATTTTCTGTATTAAAAAGCAACGGTTCATCACTATCAGTTAATTGATAAACAAGACCAACTTCTGTGCCTATCCACAATCCAGTGTGATCGGGAAAAAGTGCCCAAACATTGTTGTTTGGTAACCTCGAATTTTCTGTATTATAAAGTGTGAAGTTTCCATCATTTGTTAGATGTACAAGCCCACCAACCTTAGCACTTACTACACCAATACCATCATTGTTTCCAAGAGTACCTATCCATACTCCTCCATCACCATCAACTTGGAGGGTATTAATATAATTACTAGGTAATCCATCTAAGCTTGTAAATACCCGTTCCAATTCTTTGGTATGAGCATCACGTTTTTCCAGCCCACCTGAAGTACCTATCCAAAGTGTCTTTCCATCTTCTGATAGCGCAAGATCATAAATGTTACTCCGATTAGTAAACACTTCCCAAGTGGCATTTTCCAGCGAAACCATAGGAGGTGTCACTATAATCTTGACGATGCCTACATTACCAGCCTCATCTATTAGCGTCACCGCATCCACACCCGCTTGTGCCGGTGCAATATAAGTCGCCTGATTAGCGTCCCCTCGAATTTGTCCCTTTGAGGGTGTCCAAGTTATCTCGCCACTGGTGCCAGAGACAGACAAAGTGATATCTTGCCCCACTTCAACGGTGGGCGATGCCGGCGTGAAGGTGATTTCTGCCCTGAGCTGAAAACTGGCCAGTAGGCAAATTATCACCCAAAACAGTTTCATTTTGCGATAAATATAAATAGACATAAGCGTCTCCTTTAATGATAGTACAACAGATTGAGTACAACAGCGGATTGAGTACAGCGGATTGAGTACAGCTAATTACGGGGATAAACGAATTTAAAAGGAGTTTATTTAGCGTAGCGTGTTTCCTAATTCGTTTATCGGCCCGTAATGAATTGTACTCTATCCCCGTAGTTTGAACTCCAAGCAAAATAAATTAGGAACGAAAAGCAAACTCAGTTTGTACGAAAAACTCACAAACTCAAGTTTGTACGACATTGACAACGACTTGTGGGTAAAGATAAACTGGGAAAATAACCATCAAATGTTGCTCATTACACAAGTTGTTTTATTTTTTCAATCCATTCATTAAAATGTGAATTTTCTTCACAAAGCTTTTCAATACCAATTTCTAAGGCAATGAGGGGGCCGGCAGTCCTTTTTTCGTATTCAGGCAAAATAGCTTTAATTCGTTTGGATGGTGCGGTAGTGCTACCTTCATTAATCTCTTCAGGTGATTCAAACTGTGCTCTGATTTTTATCAGTTGTTGGATCTTATTCTGTCGATTAGGATAGGCGATAGCAAATTTTTCTGGTTCGGCAAACAACAAAGCCTCAAATTCGTGCAATTGAATGTAAGGAATGAAGCGATAATCATTGATTTCTTCAAAAAATCGCTTTTCCAAAATTTGGACTTTATTTTGAACTGTGTTTTGTTGACGACTTTCCTTATAACCCGGGAAATCGGGGGCTAATTTATAAAAATCAATCATCATTGAAAACCGAGCATCGGCTTTCCGATCTTCTTTTATCCAATTCATCAAGTCATTTTTTAGCCTGATATAACTTCTACTTATACCCCCACCACTGTGTTTGCGTCCACCTTTGCGACTCGTCGCCACACAACGTGCATCAAGAATAATCATTCGTTCCGAAAATGCCGGCTTGAGTATCTCATCAACAAACTCTTTTTCTGTTTCACCTTCTACGACAATATGTAAACGTATCATCGGGATGGTGTCCCTCCCATCACATTTTTTTCCCACAGTTCACTTAAGGTATAGTCTTCTAACCATGTCGTGAGTTTGTCTGAATCAAGCCGTTTGAATAAAGAGATACCCTGTTGTTGTTCTACAACAATGATATCTTCAGGTTCAAAATGATCCAATAAATTAGTCGATTGAGTGGCTAAGATCACTTGAGTATAGACTGAGGCACTGCGAATCAGTGCGGCAATCAGACTGATTGCATAAGGGTGAAGCCCCAATTCCGGTTCATCCAAGATG
>JAYQWI020000646.1:0-10256 GCA_035871815.2 Candidatus Parabeggiatoa communis | reverse complement strand
AGCTTTTAGACAACTGCTTTAGCTGTTGGCTGTTGGCTTGTAGGCCTTCAATTAATTATTGAACTCGGCCTTCTATAGTTTGTCAAATAAATATGTTGGCCTTGAACATACGGGATATCAAAACATTGATAACTGATAATTGATAACTGATAACTGTTCAGAATAAGGTTCATCCCCGGATTTTTTTTGGCTACATTTGTGGGATAACTGATAACTGATAAACGATAACTGATAACTGATCAAAGGATCAGCATGATTATTACCTTGATGACAGTGGCCTTTTTGATGTCCGCATGGTTGACACTGCACTTGAGTCGTCCAGAAACCCTGTTTTGCATTCTTGATGAACCCAATGCACGTTCTTTACATACTCATCCTATTCCTGTCAGCGGCGGCATTGCAATACTGATGGCATTTACACTCTCGGCCTTTCTTGCTTGTTGGCACTATGTGCCCATACCTGATTTTTTTTGGTTATGTATCAGTGGGTTACTGATTGCGATCATTTCATTTATTGATGATTGTCGTCATGTTTCTGCCTTATATCGCTTGCTAGTGCATTGTCTTGCTACCTACTTTTTATTGTGGCAAGGTGAATTTTGGGTGACCCAGTTGATTTTGCCGGGTATGATATGGACATGGCCGCCATTTTTAAAAATCAGCCTTTCATTCTTATTTATCGTCTGGATGGTCAATCTCTACAACTTTATGGATGGTATGGACGGATTTGCAGGCGGTATGGCTGTGTTCGGCTTTGGTACTTTAGCTATACTGGGCGGGTTGGCTGATCGTCAGTTATTTATGGTGATCAATCTCATCGTTGCCAGTGCCGCAGGTGGATTTTTACTGTTTAATTTTCCACCCGCTCGCGTTTTCATGGGTGATGCGGGTTCATCAAGTTTAGGATTTTTAGCGGCGGCTTTTAGTTTATGGGGCAATCGTGAAGGCATTTTCCCATTGTGGATAGCCATGCTTCTGTTTTCACCGTTTATTGTCGATGCAAGCGCGACATTGTTACAACGATTATTACGGGGAGAAAAAATTTGGTTAGCACATAAAACACATTATTATCAACGATTAGTACAATTAGGATGGGGACATAAACGCACAGTTCTTTGGGAATACGCTTTAATGGCAGCGTGTAGCTTCTCAGCACTCTTAGCGCCTTTATTATCGACTTACGCACAATGGGGTTTGTTAGTCGCTTGGGGTTTCATTTATTTTTTACTGATGTATTTCGTCAATTGGCTAGAGCAGCAAAAAAAAAATTTAACCAATAAGTTTATAGCGAATAGCGAATGGGCAACACGGAAAAATTTTTACAGCTCTTAATAATCCTGAGCCTTTCACAACGACTATTCGCGGTAGACATCAATACGGCCACGGTTTCAGAACTTGCAAATGAATTATCAGGTATTGGGCCAATCAAAGCGCAACGTATTGTAGAATACCGTGAAAAGATAGGTGGTTTTATTTATCCAGAAGAGTTGATGGATATTTACGGCATTGGGCCGAAAATATTGGAACGTAATCTGGATAAGATTGAAATATCACAGCCAGAGAAGCTTCCCAATGAGTCCCTACCTGTCTCTAGGGAAAAGCCTCTCATCAAAGATGAACAAGCCGTTTTTCGGGACACTCAGAAGGAGACTCTGCCTCCCCATCATAACACGCTTCAGTCTCAAACGCCCTTACCCGCTTCTAGGGAAGCTTCTCTTCCAAAAGAGAATAAAAAAGTGCCAGGTACAAACAATACAAACTTAGACCTGTCTCCAGAATTTGAAAAACCAGCGCGTCCTGTACACAATAGACTCTGGGATATATTAATCGTTGTGCCATTGTTTATCCTTTGTCTCTTTATTTTTATTGTCGCGTGGTTGAAACAGGGGATAAAGGATAAACCGGTACAGAGAAAACATTGGATAAGCACAACCTTTATTTGTTCCGGATGTGGTCAAACAGAAGAATTAAAAAACGTTTACTACGAAGGGCGCTTCCGTGTACAGCACATTGATGCTCACTTGCCGCCTGGTTGGTTGTGTGTTCCTAACTGGCAAAATAAGTTATGTGATTATTGTGTTGAGTGTTCAAAAACTTTCAAGTACACAGAGAAAAAGAGAGTGACACCGAGTTGATAGAAGCTGATTCTAACGGATGAAAGCATGGGGCTAAAGCCCCATGCGAGCGTCGCTACAGCCTTACGGGTTTAAACCCTATCGTCCCTTTATATCAAAGAGTTTAGCTTTAACAATAAACCATTAACCATTAACACGTTCTGACTCTTCTAAAAGCGTATCACTTTCGTACAGGTTATTTTTGAGTGTTTCTGTGGCCAATTCAACATCCGCCTTCACATGTTTATCGACTAACCGATCAAACTTATCAGATACCTCAATCTTCGCTCGTATTCCTTCTTTAACCTCTTGCAAATGGCGTTTCTGTTCTTCTTCCGCCTCGGCTAATTCTGCCCTTTCTTCACCGTTGATTGACAAATAGACACGATAATTGATTTTGAACGTTTTTTTACGAGCCATTTCGTAGTATTTAGGAAATTCGGAAGCAGCAGCCCGTCCTTTTTCCTGAAGTTTCAAAACCAGTCTTGCAAAGTTATCGTCCGCAACGCCCATTTCACTGCAAACTTGTTGCGAATGAAATGGATTAGTCAGATGCGCTATCAGTAATTGAGTCAGGATTTTTCGAGTCTCTTGTCGAACAATGATTTGTGTTCCAGAGAAAACGGTGTGCTGCATATACAGTTGGTCAAACATAAAAAACTGACCTTTTTCTTGTAAGGCTAAATCAAGTAATTTAACAAATCCTTTGGTTGCATTCCGTGGATCATCAATAATGCCGCGAGCAATATCTAACATTTGTGCCCAAGCTTCAAATAGGGCTCTTTGAAATAAGGCATATTGAATCATGGGTGAGGTTTGCCTATTTTTTTCCTTTTTAACCTTTGACTCGAAGTTACGGCAAATAATACGCGCCCCTTCATAAGATTTTCCTTCCCCAATTGGCATATAGTCAAGAATTTGATTGATAACCTGCCGTGCTTCTAAAGCATCGGGCTGCTCACTCTCAGCTAAGCTTTTCAACTGATTGAGTTCGTTGCAAAAAATTTCAAAAACCGCTATAAATTCATGGGTGCCAAAAAAAATGCTATCAAGACAGGGAATCAGGTATTTTTTAACTTGTGCTTCAAGAATATTTTTTTGGCTTAGGGAAAACTTATTCCATTTTACGGGGGGAGAATCAGGCGCGATTTCGTCGTCATCACCGTTAGGATAGAGCTTGTTTTTCACGTCATCTAGGTTTAAAAGGTATTTGAATAATAATTTTCTGTTTCTGACACTCTCATCTAAAGCCTTGTCAATAATCCCTATACTGGTGATGGAATAGGTGCGTGTGATTTTGGCAGAATCTCTCTGAATCTTGGTATTCCATTCAAGAGTCGCTAATCCTTCAGGGCCTTGGTTATTGAAAACGTAATCACAGAATTTGCGGCAAGCTAAGCTGCCAATGGTGTCATCAGAAAGTAGGATATTAAAATGTCCACCAACTTGTTTGGCAGTATTGTTGACATCAACAAAAAGGTGGCGAAAAACTTCTGGAACAGTAGGCACTCTATAAGGGCCATATTCTCGATTCTTTTGGACGGTGGCATTTGGCGCGAAAAGGATGCAAACAGGGACACCGAGATCATCAAGTAATTCGGGGTGTTTGTTATAAACTTGCTTGATCGTGAAGAGTCGATGTTGCCCATCAATAATAACAAGCTTAGCACCATATTCATTACCTTTTGCGATACGGATTTCTAGTTGAACCGGTTCACGTTGAACCCCTATTTCCGTTGTTTGCTCATCTTTTCTGGTATTCATCTGGAGCCTGTAGGCATGTGGATTGCTACTCGAAAAGTAGGTTAGTTTAAATAGCCCTGGCCATTCTCTGATAACATGTTCTTTATTTTGAGTCAGCGTGATATCGTTGTTTTCGTCAGTATAATAAGCCTCCATTGCTTTACCTTTTGTTGGCACAATAGCAGCAAGCAAGGGCGGAAAAAACACCGATCTTGATCGGATTTCTGCCGGTGTGAAATTTTCATCACTGGGATTCAAATAAGGCTCCATTTCAAGGCGTACACGTTCTTCATCGATATCGCGTTGCATCAGCAGTTCAAAATCAATCTTATCTGGGCGAATATCTCTAGCAAAGGTTAATTCTGAGAGTTCTGCTGAAGCGAAAGTCGTCATAATATATTCAATAGGAAACGACTCACCTGTATAAAATTTACCAAAACTACCGATGCGTTCAAGGTTATAAATTTGTTCTTCGCCAAAACTTTCCAATGGCATAAAAAAATTCCTTTGTTTATCAATTGAATGAGATATATGTAGGGACAATTCCCCGCGCAAGCCCTTTTTATCTGATAACTGTTCACGGTTTCTTGAAATAGGCCGCTTTTTCAGGAAATATCCACCGCACGCCTCCGCGTGGATCAATACAATCGCCGCTATAACGTGGAATGAGATGAATGTGTAAGTGCATCACCGTTTGTCCGGCTGCTAAACCATCATTGATGCCAATGTTATAACCATCCGGTGCGTATTGTTGCTTCAATTCGCGCCTAGCCCTATGTAATGCCTGTAAAAGTGCCTGTTGCTCATCGTCTGTCGCATCAAAGAAGGATGGAATATGGCGTTTAGGAATAATCAAGGTGTGTCCAGGTGAAATGGGATAGCCATCCCTGAATGTCATCACTAATTCATCCTGAAACAAAATTTGGTCGTTATCTAAATGACAAAAATGGCAGTCTGAGGGCATAAGTTTTCAGTTTTGATGTTGGGTGTGCTTTGTATTTTTGTTGCCACCATCTCGCGTAGGTGGGCAAAGATTGTTGCCCACCATCTCGCCTACCAATCAATTCATGGCTATTTTTAAAACTTGCCAAATTTTGAGAATCAATTCGATGTTTAAGTTTTTGCGTGTAAAAACTTGAACCTCGAAATAAAAACTTATTTGAGATTTAAAGAGATTTCTCCCTTCTGTTCAAAAGGCACTTGCGGCACTGAATCTGAATCTGAAAGACTGAGATTGCCAGACAGTTTGTAGTTCACTTGACGCTTGAGTAAGCTTGTTATACCGTCCAATCCGCCTCCGAGAAAACTCTTCAAGTTACTGGCGACATCAATTTCTAAAAATTCTTCGCCTGATGCCGGAATCGTGATGCTTTCCTTACTTTCGCCTTCTGCAAATTCCTTGTCGTTGATCTGTAACTTGTAATTGAGACCCGCGACAGGTATGGGAACCGGATTGGGGTTTTTAAGGCGCAGCTTGATCCGGTACTTTTCCGCAGAGATTTGCTTAAAATCAGCGACACTGACTTCAGGTTTTGCTTGGTCTAGGGAAGTTGGCATGTTAGCGCAGGCTGTCAGTAAGCCTAAAAAAAGAAGTAAAATCGTTTTTGATATGTTGTGCATGGTTACAGTCTCGTCGAGTTGAAAAAGGGTAAGTATAGTACAACGGATTAACGGAATAAACTGATTTTTTATCAGATATTGATGTGTTGTTAGGTAGCGGATTCAAAAAATTCTGATTGATATATAACTTCAAAGCGGGGGAGGGCAATAACAAAGGTTCGCCCCTAAGTCAAATCTTGTAGGGGCCAAAAATGTTCGCCCTTTCAAATAATAGGCAATTTATAAACGCTTAATTCAAACAATGTTTCCAATGACTTTTATGCGTGAAAATTTATTATCAATTTATAAAAGCGCACTGTCTGCTGTCAACGGCCGCAAGACAGTTGCGGCTTTTTTGCGTGAGCATTCATACCCAACACCCCTCGCCTTAATCGCCGTTGGCAAAGCGGCTACTGATATGGCAGCCGGCGCGTTTGACGTTTTGGGATCAGATATCCGTCAAGCTTTGCTGATAACCAAATTGGGGCATTTAGATAAACAACAATTACAAGGCTATCCTATATTATGTTTAGAAGCCGCTCATCCTGTGCCGGATGAATCCAGTTTAGCAGCAGGGCAAGCCTTATTACAGTTTATCGAAAACCTGCCACCACACTATCCTGTTTTATTTTTAATATCAGGCGGTGCCTCTGCTCTTGTTGAAGTATTAGTCCCCGGCGTTTCTTTAGCTGATTTGCAACAAGTCAATCGTTGGTTACTGGCATCGGGTTTGGATATTCATGCCATGAATCAAATTCGCAAAAGTATATCGGCTATCAAAGGGGGGCGTTTAGCAACTTATTTAAAAAAACATCCGGTATTGAATTTATTAATCTCTGATGTGCCAGGAGATGATTTACAAGCGATAGGTTCGGGATTGCTGACACAGCCCAAAATCTCCAAAATCCCCCCTAACGCCCTTTTGACAAATGGGGAAAGTTCACTGCCAGATTGGTTGCGTACTTTGACAGCAAATGCCCACGATTGCCCATCTTGTTTCAGCAACATTGAACAACATATCATTGCCCATCCAGTCATCGCACGACAAGGGGCCTGTGAGGCTGCCAAGCCTCTTGGCTACGCGATATTTAATCATGATATATTAATCGTGGGTGAGGCAGAACAGGCAGGACGTATTTTGGCACAGCAATTGTGTACTGGCAATCCGGGTATCTTTATTTGGTCAAGTGAAACGACAGTGCATTTACCAGAAAACCCAGGACAAGGTGGGCGTTGTCAAAGCTTAGCCTTAGCGGCGGCTTGTGAAATGGCAGGACAAAAAGAGGTGTTTTTATTGGCAGCAGGCACGGATGGCAACGACGGGCCAGGTCAAATAGCAGGGGCTTTAGTTGATGGGGGAACTTTAAAACGGGGGAAACGAAAGGGATTTAACGCGGCACATTGTTTGGCGCAAGCCGATGCGGGCCGATTTTTAGCCGCGAGTGGAGATTTAATAGAAACAGGGCCGACAGGCACAAATGTGATGGATATTTTGATTGGTTTAAAGGTGAAGGGGAGTTGAACTGCCATGATGTGGCACCTCATAATTCTCAGCCCAGTTGATATGTTTTTCTTGATTATTGGCTGGCGCATCGACTCTGAGAGTTGCCGCTCTTTTCCCTACATCGTCAACGGGTACCATATAACATCTATCATTTTCAGGGCAATAAACGCCAAAATACTCAATTTGGCCATAATACGAATGCCTTTTACCATTCCGATGATAAGAAGAACTGCATGTATGAAACGTTATAGCCCCATTTTTTAATCGACCCGTTTTACATTGAATTCTTTTAAAGACACCATTTTTTTCTTCAACGACAAGATCATATCGCAAATTGTCCCCAAATGGCATTAAAACCATCTTCTCATGATCAAGCAGACATGAAAGAATTTTGCCTTCTGTTCTTTCACCAATTTGTTTGGGATTATAATCTGGTTGTTTTCTTTTATCCATTGATGGTGTTAATCAAAAAAGTATTAAATTGATGTAGGGTGGATATAGCTACACTATATCCACCATCATTTTCAAACAAACGATTTATTTTTTTGCTTGTTCGCAATCCTCAATCAGTGTATCTAAAGTTTTAACAGACGTTTTCGCGTCCTTTTTTAACTCATGCAAAAAATCTAATTCACTTTTGCTAATGTGTCCATCAGCAAATAAAGCTTCACGCAAAACATCAACTTCTTTCTCACTGACATGCCCATCTCCTAGTGCAAAAGCTTTTGCAACTTTACGCCATTCAGCCATTTTTTTATCTCCTTTTCAATTAAAATTAACAATTAACAATTGATTATTATAAATTGCTCTTCAATTCAAAATAAACAATTAATCATTAATATAGTGGGAAGCTCAATGTTGAACTGATTTAATAATATTAATCAGCGTAAATCATGACAATCAGCATTTCACGCAAATGTTTTTGCGCGCAAAAACATTTGCGTGAAATATCAACGTTCTATCAAGTTTTTAGAGTTGAAAGAATCCACTGATTTTTTGTTTAACATCCAGTTGAACACTAATTAATCAAATTACATTTCATTAAAATATATTGTAACAATTAAGAATTTAATACATAAAAAAACCCGCATTTGCGGGTTTTTCATATACCAAATAAACATTTAATGATAAAATTATCAATAATAGTAACATTAGTATGAATATACTAATTGTAACGTTTGGCTCCCCGGGTCGGACTCGAACCGACGACAAACAAGTTAACAGCCTGTTGCTACTACCAGCTGAGCTACCGAGGAATGGCGAAAAAGGCTAGGTTTTTCAACACTTTACAATGTAACAAAAACTAATACTTAAAATGTAATGGCATGATATTCGCATGTATTGAACCCATTAGTCTTTTAGCATTTGTAATTTAAGTGCCACATATATAAAGTTACAAATTAAATAGTGTTAAGAGTATTTAATAAATACTGCCCTGTTCAAAAAGTGCGTGCATCATACCTATATTTTAAAAAAAGAGCAAGACCTTTTTAAAAAAAATTCACTTTTTTATCTCGTTAATTTAAATTGTTAATTAATCATTAATTATTAATCATTAAGTCTATCGTGTCTATTAAATACGTTGTTTTTTCAGATTGAGGATTTCGTGATGGGCGTTTTTAATTTCAAATGAATAATGAGTAATTACTAATAACGAATAGTGTATTCAATATTGATTTTTTTCAGATTGATGTTTATTCCATTTCGAGTTAATAATAGTCTATTAGTAATTATTAATTCGTACCCCCAAAAATAACGCAAAAGACGCAAAAGGTGCAAAAGAACGCAAAATATATTTAATATAAGCCCTCTTTATCGTCCTTTTGCGCCTTTTACGTTTATTTTCCTGTTTTTAGGCATTAAGCGTGTTATGCAGCCTTTCCATCGCCTTTTCCAGATTTTCCATACTGGTAGCAAAGGAAATACGCATCATACCAGGGGCACCAAAAGCGGAGCCGGGCACTACCGCGACTTTGGCTTTCTCAATTAAAAACTCACTGAACTCAATGTCCGTTTTCATCCCTAAGCGATCCATGACTTTTTGCACACTTGGGAAAATATAAAACGTGCCTTGACAGGGTTGACAGGCTACCCCTTCAATTTTGAGCAACGAAGCTAATACAAAATCATGCCGCTCTTTAAAGGTGTTCACCATGCCTTCAATGAACGATTGATCGCCTTCTAACGCGGCAAGGGCCGCGTATTGTGAGATGGAAGTTGGATTAGAGGTACTTTGCGACTGAATCGTCTTCATTTTCTGTATCAATGCTTCCGGCCCTGCGGCATAACCTATACGCCATCCCGTCATCGCGTAAGCCTTGGAAACCCCATTCAAAACAAAAGTGCGATCCCTTAATTCAGGACACATATTGAGGATATTCTTAAAAGGCCTGCCTTCCCACAGAATATGCTCATACATGTCATCCGTTGCCACCATGATCTTAGGATGGTTACGCAAAACCGCGCCTAATCCGGCCAATTCATCTGGTGTATAATGTACCCCCGTCGGATTCGACGGACTATTGATCACAAACAATCGGGTTTTATCCGTAATCACGCCTTCCAACTGCTTAGGCGTGATTTTAAAACCTTGTTCAATACCCGCTCTGACTTTCACAGGTTCACCGCCAGCTAACATCACCATATCAGGATAAGAAACCCAATAAGGTGCAGGGATAATCACTTCATCCCCCGGATTGAGCAACGCTTGAGCCAGATTATAAAAACTCTGTTTGCCCCCACATGAAATCAGCACTTCCTTCATGCCATAAGTGAGCTGATTATCACGGGCAAATTTGTCAATAACCGCTTGTTTTAGCGGCGCAATCCCATCAACAGGCGTATATTTTGTATGGCCTTTATTAATCGCCTCAATGCCCGCCGCCTTGATATGATCAGGCGTATCAAAATCAGGCTCACCGGCCCCCAAACCGATAATATCATGCCCCGCAGCCCGCATTTCCGCAGCGCGAGCCGTAACAGCTAAAGTGGGAGACGGTTTAATCGCCTGAACACGTTGTGCAATTTGCAAATTCACTCTGAAGTTCCTTTATAAGTTATAAATTATTATGTCGGGTGAGTAACGTCTTTTTGTTGCCACCATTTAAATCTTGCTTTTTGACGCAATTTCCCAAATACCATTTTACCATCTTTGCAGCGGTGCGATTGGAGCGCAAAATTTATTTTGCAGCGGTGCGATTGGAGTGCAAAATTTATTTTGCTGCTTTGCTATTGGAGTGCAAAATTTATTTTGCTTTTATTTGTTTTTGAACTACTGATAATAAAGGATTAGATGA
>JAYQWI020000645.1:0-3589 GCA_035871815.2 Candidatus Parabeggiatoa communis | reverse complement strand
CCTTGATGGCATGAGCTTAGGGCAACTCAAATTGCTTAAACCCAAAAATTGTTTTCAAAACAAACTCAAACCGCTCGTTGAACAAACGCACATTGATGACATCAAGCCCACCCTACGTCGCCTCTATCAAGAAAACGAAGCCGTGCGAACGTTTGCATGCCGAGAAAATATTCGTAAAGCCCATGCCCGCGATCTATCCCCTGATGAGTGCGCTAAAAAAAGTGACGCACCGTTTATAGAAAAAATCATCAATACCCGTCTTGATAATGGGCGCATTGCTGTGTTAAACGAAAATCGTGACTTCACACCTGAACAAATACAGGCCCTCAAAAATGATATAACGCAATGCTATATCGACAATAAATACATCAATTCAGGGGCTATTATCCCCGATCAAGAAGTCCAAAATGGCCTCATTGTTATCCGCATTGTTGAAGGTTGGCTAAAACAAGTTGAAATTATTAAGGATTCAAAAAACAAACCCTGGTTTTTTCCGCTTTCTCCTAATTATATAAAAAGGCGTTTAAGATTTAGCAGCGATGAACAAGACATTCTGAATATGAATGATTTACAAGAACGTTTGCAAATCATGCAGCAAAATCCACGCTTTAGACAAGTCGTCGGCCGCGTCGCCCCAGGCGATGAACTGGGCGAGGGCATCTTAAAAGCCCAAGTTGGCGAAGCCACCCCCTATCAACTTGGTTTTCGATTCAACAACTACCGTCATCCCAGCGTTGGTGCCTACCGTGGCGCGGTTGAATTGAATAACGATAACCTACTGGGCTTCGGCGATGCCATCAGTCTGCGCTATGGGATCACTGAAGGCTTTGCTTAAAAGAAAACAACAAAGGCTATATTATATGGCAATAAAACGCATAGAAATTCAAAACTTTAAAAGTTTCCGTCATCAAACCATCGAACTGGGGCAATTTAATGTCTTAATTGGCGCGAATGCCTCTGGGAAATCCAATTTTTTACAGATATTTCAGTTTATCAGTGATATAGCGCATCATGGTTTAATTAATGCGATTTCTATGCAGGGCGGTATTGAATATTTAAGGAATACAAACCTCGCGGGGCAAAAAGATTTTGCCCTAAAAATCGTGCTGGATTCAACACCAGAAATGGCTTATGAATTTGCTCTCCACTTCGACGGTGCTGGATTTCAAATTGAGCAGGATAAACTGGTACTCAACCCTGAAAATGAGGCCAGTGAAGTGGCCGTGATTTTTTCTACCAATGGAAACGTTAAAATAGCCAATGTACTCAGTGAATTACAACAAGACGTGTTGGACAAAATCCGATTGATTAAAACGCTAAAACCTCAAACGCTTCTGCTTGAACAACCTATTTTTAGATTAGCCCTCACTGAAATCCTGAATGATGTGGATATTTTTAATACGATTTCTGTTTATGACTTTGACGCGAAGCAATCCAAAAAAACCGTTCTGAGGGCAGGCAAACAAGAATTAGAAACCGATACGAGTAACCTAGCCATTGTTCTTAAACACATTTTAGTGGATCAAGAGAAAAAAAGACTCTTTTTTAATATGTTAAGTTATGTTTTACCTTTCGTAGAAGATATCCGTGTACAACCTTTTAGCGACAACTATTTAATCATCACCTTAAAAGAAACCTATTCAAAAGTCTATTTGCCAACCGCTTTTATTTCTGATGGCACGCTCAACGCGATTTCTCTCGTCACGACGTTATACTTTCAAGAAAAACCACTTTTATTAATTGAAGAGCCAGAGAAACATATTTACCCTTATCTGATTTCAGAGATTGTCGATATATTTAAAGATCGTTCTGAAGAAAAACAAATTATTATCACCACACATGAAACGGAAGTGATAAAGCATACTGATTTAGAGCATATATTGTTGATTTATCGAGATAATGAAGGATTTTCTAAGATTTGCCGTCCATTTGAAAAAGAAGAGGTGAAAACCTTTTTGCAAAACGATCTGCGTGCAGAATATTTATATACACAATATTTACTAGGAATCATCGATGCAACGTAAAAAAATGTTCATTTTTGTTGAAGGGCAGGATGATAAACTTTGAAAAAATTGTTCTACCTATATTTAACAAACGACAAATCACTGTCTCTCTTAGAATGTATGCGAACGAGAAACATCAAGAACTGGCTAAATTGATACAAAGTCTCAAGCAAATGAATATGGATTATATCTTGGTAGCCGATAAAAATTCTGAACAGACTTGTATAACCGCTAAAAAAGAAAATATACGACAACGTTATAATAATGAAGCTGAGATAGATAAAATCATAGTGGTTATTAAAGAAATTGAAAGTTGGTATTTATCAGGCTTGATTGAAGAACAGGCTAAAAAGCTTGATTTACCTGTATTAGACAATACAGAAAATGTGGGTAAAAGGAAATTTGACGAATATAGACGTCATTGTAGGCTACCTAACCGAAAAGATTTAATGAAAGAGATACTCAAATATTTTTCAATAAAAACGGCCAAACAACGCCTCATTTAAGTATTTTGCCGATAAATATCAACTATGAGTAGAACAAATTGAATCTTCAATTGAAAAAAACTTGAACATCGAAAAGAGTTTTGCTTTAATTAATTATTGAGCCCTAAAAAATCATCAAATTGTGCGAAGTTTCTTGGATAATTTAAAATGCCTACTGTTCAAGCTAAAGTACACTTATCGTTTGAAGAATTGCTGAACATCGTTAAGCAATTGAATTCAAATGACTTAGAAAGATTTGCCTCGTCTGTGCATCATATACAAGCACAACGTAAAGCACCTTCTATACCACGCCGTGAATCTGAACTTTTACTCAAAATCAATCAAAAACTGCCCTTTGAGATTCAAGCGGCTTATGATAATCTCATTGCCAAACGTCGAGCAGAAACGCTAAATTCTAATGAATACAACGTGTTATTAGACTTAACTGAAAAAGTAGAACAATTTGAAGCCAAACGAATAGATGCGATGACGGCACTCGCTGGTTTACGTCAAATTTCACTGACCGAATTAATGAATGAATTAGGTATTAAATCACCTTCTTATGTTTAAGAGACAAGTGATGACTGCACTCAAAAATCAGGTAATAGAACGCGCACAAGGAAACTGTGAATATTGTCGTAGCCAAGCACGTTTTGCAACACAAGCTTTTTCTATAGAACATATCACACCACAAAGTAAAGGTGGACAAACTGCTTTTGATAACTTAGCCTTAGCTTGTCAAGGCTGCAATAATCATAAATACAACAAAACAGAAGCCACCGATCCCATAACGACAGAGAGTGTACCCTTGTACCATCCAAGGCAACAAAAATGGGAAATCCACTTCAGTTGGAATGACGATTTTACACTCATGATTGGCATCACAAAAATTGGACGTGCGACTGTAGAAGCTTTGCAATTAAATCGAGAAGGATTAGTCAATCTACGGCGAGTACTTTATAGGGTAAGCGAACATCCGCCTTCATAATAAGAATTAATGAAAAATCCTGTCTTCTTGTAGGGTGGGATCGCTGTCGCCATGAATTTAGTTCCTACCTCATACCCTACCGCCCGCTTGCCCACCATCCCTCTCTTCAAAAC